>CAKOQM010000005.1 GCA_934101275.1 uncultured Bacilli bacterium | reverse complement strand
TCATTAAGACCTAATGAAGAAGCTACTTATGAATTAAAACTATGGATGGACAAAGATACTCCAGCGATCGATGAAGTGATGAACGCCACTTTTGAAAGTAAAATAACGATTCATACCTCTTACATTGAAGAAGAAAACTTAGCTAATGAAATCACTATTTTAGCTACTAGTCAAAATGACGATTATTCAAAGGATAAAGAAACTTTTAAAATAGATATCACAAGTGCTAGTAAAAATATCATTGAATATAGTTATGATAATAAGAAATGGACAAGTGTAACACCATCTAAAACTTTAACTTTAGAAAAAGAATACAATAAAGAAGGAAATTATCCTATTTATGTTAAAGATGAAGTTGGTAATATTAAAGAATATGATATAAAAACCAATAAGTTAGATCAAACATCTCCAGAAAGAGTCATTGAAGAGATTAATAATCAAGAAAGTTATTTGTTAAAGATAACAATGACAGATCCCAAAAGTGGCGTATCATCTTATCAAATAACAGAAAGTAAAGAGACACCCACTAGTTGGTTAGATTATATAGGAATAATAGAAAAAGAGATAAGTGAAAATGGTGTTTACTATATTTGGAGTAAAGATAAAGTAGGTAACATAAGTTATGAAGCGTATTCTATCACTTTAATAGATAAAGAAGCACCAAAGATTACGGTTACCAATACTTTGACAAATTGGGGAGTTAAAGACATTTTAACCATTCACTTAACGGATGATGTGATAGGTCTTTCGGGTTATCAAGTAACGACAAGTGAAGAAGAACCAGAAAGTTTTATAACAATTGAAAATACCTTAGATACAACTGTTACTTATGAAGTAAGTGAAAATGGCACTTATTATGTATATGCGAAAGATGCCTATAACCATATCTCACATGAAAAAATTGTGATTGATAAGATAGATGATATTTCTCCAAAGATTACATCAATAACGAATAGTTCAAATGGAAATTGGGCAAATCAAAATGTTACGATTACGCTTTTGGCAACCGATGATGAAATGGGTATAACTAAATATCAAATCAAATACAGTGGTACAAATAATAATTGGCAAGATTTAGAAAACAATACTTCTTCTTTTACAAATGACTTAAATGAAACGATTTATTATCGTGTTATCGATAAAGCAGGTAATATTTCAGAAGAGGTTAGCACGGATGTTAAAATTGATAAAACCGTTCCAGTAACACCAAGTATCACAAATTCAAAGGAAAATACTTGGACAGGAAGTAATTTAACGGTTACTGTTACAAGTAGTGATTCAGGAAGTGGGATTGATCACTTTGAATGGTACGAAAATGAAGCATGGACAACGCGTGCTTTAACAACGAGTGGCAATACAGGTACAATAACCTATACGGTATCACGAAATGAAACCATTCGATTTAGAGCGGTAGATAAATTAGGTCAAGCCTCATCTGAGAAAACAACAGTTGTAAAAATAGATAAAACCGCTCCGACTCAAAGTTTTAGTATTGCTTCTAGTACGAGTGGTAGTAATGGTTGGTATAAAGCTTTAAGTATAAAGGTGAGTGTTTCAGACGCTCATAGTGGTATTTCTAGTAGTAAATATTGTATAACCACAGGAAGTAGTTGTACGCCAAGTACGGGTGCTACTTTAAGTAGTAATGCGTATACAGTAACATTAGGAACGAATGGAAGTGCCCAGAAGGTATGTGTTAATACAACAGATGCTGTGGGGAATGTTGCTTCAACAAGTTGTTCTTCAGCATACAGTGTTGATACGACTAATCCAGCAGCTAAGATAAGTGCAAGTGTATCAGGAAGTAGTATAACAGTAAGTGCGAGTGGATCAACTGATTCCGGAAGTGGGATTGTAACTTATTACTATAGCAAAGATGGAGGAAGTAATTTTGTATCAAGTTCATCAAGTTCTTATACATTTACAGGTCTTGCTAATGCAACTTATACTTTAGTCGTAAAAGTTGTAGATAAATCAGGAAGAGTAAGTGGTACGGTGAGCACGAAAGCAACGGTTAATGTGGGAACGATTGCAACAGCGTTAGTTACAAATTTAGTAGGAAAAGGTCAAGTTATCGCGGATGACCCTGGTGGTAATGCCAGATATTATGGAGCAAATCCAAATAACTATGTAAGTTATAATGGAGAGTTATGGCGCATTATAGGTTCTTTTAAAAATATAGATAATGGTAGTGGAACGAAAGAAACAAGACTTAAAATTGTTAGAAATGATTTTTATGGAAGTACTTATCAATGGCATACAAAAAAAGAGTCTTGGACATCATCGTGGTGTGAATGGGCCACTTCTCCCTTAAAAACAACTTTAAATACAACTTTTTATAATACTTTAAATACAACAAGCAAAAATATGATTGCTAATGCCTATTGGACTTTAGGTCGTAAGAATCCAGTGTCCGTTGGTGTGCCAAAATCGGTATACACAAGAGAAAGAGATTTAACAGCTGTTTCTGATGGATTGCCTACAAGTTGGACAGGTTTAATTGGACTTATTTATGTAAGTGATTATGGATATGCGACCGGAGGAGGTTCAAGTAGTAAAACAAGAACACAATGTACCGATTCAAGTTATGCTACGTGTCAAACAAAAAATTGGCTATTTAAAAGTGCTGAGGAGTGGACATTAACAACTGGCGGCATAAAAACAACAAATGTTGTACGAATTGGCTCAAGTGGATCTTATAGTAGTATATATTCCGATAATTATGGTGCCGCGCGTCCAGTAGTTTATTTGAAGGCAAGTGTTAGAATTACAAGTGGTTCAGGAACGTCTAGTTCACCGTATCAATTATCTTTGTAGGGATATTTTCAGATAAAATAATTCGTCATTCTACAGGGGAGTCAAAGACGTTTTAAACATTCATTTAACGGTTGATATGGTAGGTCTTTCAAGCTATCAAGTAAAGCAAGTGAATAAGAACCAACCAGTTATATAACAATTGGAAATACCTTAGATACAATCGTTACATATGAAGTAAGTGAAAATGGCATTTATTATGTATATGCGAAAGATACTTATAATTATATATCCTATGAAAAAATTGTAATTGATAAGATAGATGGCATACCTCCTATTATCACCAGTGTAACAAATCCATGCAAAGGGGAGTGGACGAGCCAAAATATTAATGTTGTTATAAATGCATCCGATGAGGAATCTGGTATTTCAAAATATCAAGTAAAATATAGTTATACAAATAACGAATGGCGTGATTTAGCGTCGAATTCAGATGTATGGAGTGCAGAAAGAAACGAAACGATTTATTATCGAACAATTGACAATGTCGGAAATATTTCAGAAGAAGCCAGTACGAATATTAAAATAGATAAAACAGCTCCAACGCAAAGTTTTAGTATCGCTTCTAGTACGAGTGGTAGTAATGGTTGGTATAAAGCTTTAAGTATAAAGGTGAGTGTTTCTGATGTCAAAAGCAGTATTTCTAGTAGTAAATACTGTATAACAACAGGAAGTAGTTGTACGCCAAGTACGAGTGCTACTTTAAGTAGTAATGTGTATACAGTAACACTAGGAACGAATGCAAGTGCCCAGAAGGTATGTTTTAATACTTATGGCACGCATAATATTTCTCACTTGTTTGTTTCTTCTGATCAAACCTTTTTCAGTTATTATGCTCCTGCGACGTCTTTAAAAAGTTATTTTGTGGCTAACGGTCAAACCTCATCCGATGTCACATTCTTTCAAACCCTTACTTTAGATTTAAATACGGTTAAAAATAGTGCCTATTATGTTGGTGTTCATAATTGTGATTCAGAATTTTATGTCCAAAAATTCGACTTACAAATAACGCTTAATTTATGAAAAGGGGTGTATAATAAAAAAGGAAAAGAGTTGAGAAAATGAATTATGTTTTTTGGTTTATGCCTTTAACCCTTATTGTTATTTTATTTTGTTGGTATTTTGGTCATATTTTTTTTAGATTACTTCCTAAAAAAATACAAAATCATCCTTTTTGGTATTGGGGCATTCTTATGATAGGAGTAGGCGTGAGTGTCTATTTTAGAACTCCTCTTTTAGGATTTTTACTTTATTTTACCTTATTTCATTTTATCTATGATGTGTTAAGGCTTCTTACGTATCCTTTTAAGAAAGTAAATGCCTTTTTAAGAAAAATAAATGTCAAAGAGCTTCCTTTAATTGTTCTTGCTTTCATTTTTACTTTGTATGGCTTATTTAACGCTATGCACCCGGTTACAACCGAGTATACTGTATCTTTAAATAAAAAAGTGAAAGAAGAAATCAAAATTGCTTTTTTAAGTGATTTACATTTAGGTACTCCTTATTTGGATTCGGATTTTAAAGATTTAATAACAGCCGTAAATAATGGTAATTATGACATTTTTGTTTTAGGTGGAGATATTTTTGATGAATGGACAAGTGACTCTCAAAAAGAAAAGTTTTTTGAAACCTTAAAACATCTTAAAACTAAAAATGGTCTTTATTATATTGAGGGAAACCATGATGTTTTAACAGAAAAAATTCGTCAAAAATATCAAGAAAGTGGTGTTCATGTTTTACAAAATGAAGTCGTCTTAATAGATAATCGTTATTATCTTATTGGGAGAAAAGATAGAATGACGAGAGAAGTTCAGGGTCTTAAGCAAATGCTTAAAAATGTAGATAGTACACTTCCCCTTATTGTTTTAGAACATCAACCCTCTAATGTTTCGGAATTAGAAGAAAATAAAATTGATTTAAGTATTTCTGGTCATACTCATGGGGGACAAATTTGGCCAGCAAATTACCTTGTTATGTATGGTTATTATGATAATGGCTATAGTAAATCCATTATTTCTTCAGGATATGGGGAATGGGGGATGCCTATTAAAACCGCTTATCATAGTGAGCTTGTTTCTATTACACTTAAATAAAAAAGAATATCCGTCTTAAAGATATTCTTTTAATTTTTCTGTATTTTTAAAATTAAGTTTGGCCACTTCTCCTAGTTTTTTCATTCCATAGTTTTTTACAATTTCGCTCGCTTGTTTATCTACGTCTATACTAGCTCCTTTTAATAAAGGAAGGTGAAGACTATCACTTATTTCATCCATCTTCTTTAAAAAGACGTAACGACTAATACAACTAGCCGCGGCCACAGACGCACAAATACTTTCAGCTTTCGTTACAAAAGTGATGTCTACCACTTTTTCTTTTGCTTCATAAATATGTTCGAAATATTTACGAGGATAAACAAATTGATCGACGACAATCTTATCATATTCAGGTTGTCTTTTTTTCATTTCAACTAAAACTTTGTTATGTAAAATGGCTTTTATTTTATTCATATTATAGCCTTTTTTTTGATACACATTATAAGAGGCATTATCCAAAATAAACGTACAATGTTTTACTTCTTTCATAAGGGTAGGGCCAATTTGTAAAATTTTTTCATCCGTTAATTTTTTAGAATCTTTAACGCCTAACTCTTCCATCCTGGAAACCATTTCTTTAGGAACGTAGGCTCCTGTTACAACAATCGGACCAAAATAATCACCCGTTCCAACTTCATCTGACCCAATTGTACTTAACGAGTAGAAGTTTTTTCTAGTTTCTCTTTCTTCTTTTTTTCTTTCCTTAGTATCTTTTACTTCAATGGTATTACCAGTTAACTTCTTTTCAATTTCCTTCCACATATTGGCGTCAATGTCGGCACTGATACCTTGAAACATCGCTTTACCAGATTCATATAAAGTAATAATTGTACCACCTTCTTCTGCTTGAAAAACAGCATAAGGTGGTGTTTTTTCCCTTCTTTTATCTTCATAATATTTTGTCATTTTTTTCTTTAATGTCTCACTGACTTTAAAAACAATTGTCATTTTTCTCACCGCTTTAAGTTTAACATAAATACTTGCTTATGAAAATAAAATATTTTATAATGAAAAAAGATAAGGAGAGTCGTATATGACAAGTATAGTAGATAGCATTATTATTTTGTTTTTAGCCATGGGTGCTGTGGTTGGCTTTAAAAGAGGTGTTATTAAAAGTGCGGCCATGTTTATTGGCGCGATCGTCGTTTTAATATTATCTTTTTGGCTTAAAAACCCTGTTTCTAAAATTTTATATTCTGTTTGTCCTTTCTTTAATTTCTCAGGAGATTTTGAAGGCCTTACCGTTTTAAACATTATTATTTATGAAGCACTAGCCTTTATTTTAGTTTATATTGTTTTAATGACGCTTTTACAGATTGTTATTAAAATAACGGGAGGTATAGAAAAGATTTTAAACTTTACGATTATTTTAGGTATTCCTTCTAAATTATTAGGAGCTTTATTTGGATTCTTAGAAAATTATTTATTTATCTTTATTGCCTTATTCTTACTTTCTATGATACCAACAACAAACGAATTTATTTTAGAAAGTAGGTTAGGAGGTCCCATTTTAGAATCTAGTCCAGGACTTTCTAATTTAACAGAGGAATCCATCACAGCCATTAAAGAAATTATAAGTATCAAAGACCAAAATGTTCATAATAAAAAAGAATACAATCAAAAATGTTTAGATATCTTACTTAAATATGACATTGTTAAACAAGATGCTGTCGATGAACTAATAAAAAAAGGTAAAATAGACCTTTAAAATATAAGAAAGAAGATAAGTAACAAAAATATTTTCTTTTTTTTTTGATAAATTTTATTACCAAATGGTATTGAAGACGTGCTATAATACCTTTATGAATAGAAAAGAGTTTAAAAGTAACAAAACTGTTACATACTAAAGTAAAAAAGGAGTTGTTCCATTTATGGTGCGACGGTTCGGTCGTAATTGTATAGTTGGAGATTAACCAACCTAATAAACTTGGTCAAGAGTTAGTACTAATCCATGGAGCCAAAATCGTAAGATTAGGTTTAAGCGTTGGAGTTAGGAGTTTCTAGAGGAATAGGTGCGACACCACCCATAGACATTGAGCCTCGTTAACAACATCAAATGGAAGCCGATATGCTCATAATCATAGTAGGCAGTAATACACAAACGATAATGACAAGAATGTGTAGGTTCCATCGGGGTCCAAGAATATTTCGAGAGAAACATAATACAATTATGATACCCGTGAGGTCTTATAAATTTCCAAAGCATTGAAGGTTTAAAATACCAATGATAAGGTTTAATATAAACTGGCAGTGAGGTCTTAAAGATAGGTAAAACTAGAGGTTTATAAGAAGATTTATAAGAAGTCGGACTAATCCATAGTAGTGAAGAAATAATGTGGTAGGTTATGGAGCGAAGGGATTAGTGTAATAATCGTTTCTGAATAAGGAACAGAAAATACACACGAGAGGTGGGATAAAATGCTAAAACAATATTCAGATATGGAGAAACAAATAAATAAGCAACTAGATAAATATGCAAATGTGCAGGGTTTAATGCAATATATTAATGTAAATAGCTTATACAAGATACATAAAAGACAAGATGGTGAAAAAGCAACTGGAATTGATAAAGTAAATAAGAGACAATATAGTATAGATACAAAAGAAAAATTAAGAAAACTTATTGAAACAATGAAAGAACATAAATATAGACCATTACCAGTAAGAAGAGTGGAGATACCAAAACCAAATGGTAAAACAAGACCACTAGGAATACCGAGTTACGAAGATAAATTGGTACAAGCAAAAATGGCAGAAATACTAAACATAATCTTTGAAAGATATTTCCAAGATTTCTCATATGGATTTAGACCAAACCGTAGCTGTCATCAAGCAATAGATAAAATAGATAAAACAGTAATGCACGAAAAAGTGAATTTTATAGTTGAAGCAGATATAAAAGGTTTCTTTGATCATGTTGACCATGATATACTGCTAAGAATGTTAAAAGTAGTAATAAAAGATAGAGATTTTATAGAACTAGTTAGACGATTCTTAAAAGCAGGATATATGCAAAACAATGAATTCAATGAAACTGAAGAGGGAACACCGCAAGGTGGAATAATCTCTCCAGTACTTGCTAATTTATATTTGCATGTTGTATTAGACAATTGGTTTGATAATGAATTTAAAAATCTATGTAGGGGTACAGCACAATTAGTAAGATATGCTGATGACTTTGTGGGTATGTTTCAATACGAAGAAGATGCCAAGATGTTTTATGAAATGTTAATTAAAAGATTTCTTCAATTCAATCTAGAGGTTGAACCAACTAAAACTAAAATATTTCCGTTTGGCAGAAACTCAAAAGAAAACAGTACATTTGATTTTCTTGGATTTACCATATCAAATGGTAAAACAAGAAATGGATATTACAAAGTTAACTATGCTACATCTAAGAAAAAGTCCAAATTAAAATACAAAGGCCTGCTAGATTTTATTAAACAAAATAGAACAACAAAACCAAAAGGTTTAATAAAACAACTAAACAGGAAATTAACAGGACTATACAACTACTACGGCATTAGTGGGAACTATAATTGGTTAGCTAACGTATACAGATTTGTAAAACGAATCTTAAAGAAATGGCTAAGTAGAAGAAGCCAAAGAGGGAAAATTAGTTGGTCAAAACTAGATAGAATCATACAATATAACCCGTTAGTAAAACCTAAAATTTGCTTTCAACTCTGGTAAGTTTCAAAAGATTATTACAAAGAGCCGTATGCGAGAAAGACGCACGTACGGTTCCGTGAGGAGCGATAGTTTTCTTTCATCCTCACAAAATAAAATTTAAAAAGAAAAAGGAGAAATATACATGAAAGAAAACAGAAATCGTTTACTCGACGAAAAAAGAAAAGAAATATATTAGTCATCGCTGTTCTATTAATAGGCATCATGGCTATCATAGGCGTATCTTATGCCTATTGGATATTAACTTATACTCAAACAGGTGTGAATAAAGTCGTGGCAAGTTGTTTTAGTTTATCTTTGTCAAATGAAAAAAATAATATAAATTTAACAAATGCCTATCCCATATTGGATGAAGAGGGAAAAAAATTAACACCTTATAGTTTTACTATAACAAATACTTGTGATTTATTTGCTAGTTACACGGTAAATCTTGAAATGCTTGATGATAACACTATGCCTCTTAAATATATTAATACCATGCTTAATAATGAAGGCGTTACAAAATTAAGTGTTTTAGAAGATGCAAAAATAACAATAGATGGCGCTGTGGCATCTAAGACATTAGTAAAAGGTGCTTTAGGTGCTGGTGATAGTGTTGATTATAATTTAAGATTATGGATGGCTGAAGATGTTACACCAGAAGATACAGATGCAATGAACAAAAACTTTAAATCAAAAGTAGTTGTAACAGCATCAGTAAGTAACTATAGTCCAGTAGAACAAGGATATACAACTCTTGCTAATGCCATATTTGCTAACGAATATCAAACAATCCCAGAAATATCTAAGCAAAAAATTGCCGCCAAACAAACGGTAGATTTTAGTAAGACAGCCCCAATTCTTATTTGGAATGAAAATAAAGGAACAACTTTAAGTAATGTCACCTCGACGATGCCCCATCCTGATTTAGTAGCTTTGAAAGATACGGACGATCGTTTTAAAAATTTAACAAGTTCTTCTGCTTTATTAAAGATTGGAACGAGTTATACATTTAACTCAGAAACAGGAAAATATGACATTACCAACGTGAGTCAACTGGATCCAACAACTTTGACATATGATGGCGATACAAAATATTATTTTTGCAGTGCTGGTTTTAATACGAGCTCTACGGATGTTGTTAGTGTATGGAGAAATTATCAAAACTGTGCAACCATATATGAACTTGCCAGTGCTACTTACACAGATGGCACTACCACAGGATCTGGTGGTACATCTATTAAGTATCGTAAATACAACTTAAAAGGTTATGTTTTGAATCAAACAGAAAGAGAAAGTGATAAATCAGATAAAGGCTTATATCAAATGGAAGATGATGATGGAATAAGTTACTACTATCGTGGATCCGTAAATAATAATTATGTCAAATATGCAGGTGCTTATTGGCGAATCATAAGAATCAATGGTGATGGTAGCATTCGTCTTTTATATGCCGGGACAACAGCTGATGCTAAAGGAACAGCCCAATTTATTAAAAGAAATGTTGCTTTTAATACGAAAAAATCTAATCCCGCCTATGTCGGTTATATGTATGGGACAACTTTAAATGAAAGTTATGAAAAAACGGTAGCGAATGAACAAGATAGCAATATAAAAGCTGTTTTAGATAATTGGTATAAAACTAATATTTCAGGAACTTCAAATGAAAAAGTAGTTGCGGATGCAGGATTTTGTAATGATAGAACTTATTATTCTGGCAATGCCTACTCAGAAACAGGTTCTAATATATACTATGGACCATATAGTAGATATTATCAAACCAAACAACCAACATTAAAATGTGCTCAACCAAACGCTTTGTTTACCTTAAGTACAAGTACTAAAGGAAACAAAGCCTTAACTTATCCTGTAGGTTTAATCACGGTTGATGAATTAATGCTTTCTGGTTTTGCTGATGGTTATACTAATAAATCAACTTATACTTATAATACTTCATCTTACTGGACGATGTCTCCGAAAAATTTTAGTACGACAGACAATGCGGCCTATGTTTTTAAACTAAACGCGGCGGGTGCTCCTAGCGGCGGCACTTCCGTGTTAAGTGGCAGTGGTGTTCGCGCGGTTATCAATCTTTCATCTGATACTCAGATAAGTGGAGGAATCGGCACGGCTAATAGTCCCTATGAGGTAAAGGCAGATTAATTAAAATCGACCTTGTCAAGAGTGGTGTGTAAATTTTTATAACTTTTTAAATTGTCAAAGAGCATGAACTAGTATTTTTGAAAGAAAAGTACTAGTTTTTTTAATGTTAAGATGGCTTTAATAAGATGAAATTAATTGTATTTTGTTAAATATCAAAATTAAACTTTTGTATAAACTTAAAAAAAGTATGATAAAATAAAATGGAACGGAAAGGATGAAATTATGATTAAATATTTAAAAGAAGAAAATTTTGAAGAAGAAATAAAAGAGGGAATTACTTTAGTTGATTTTTATGCCGATTGGTGTGGACCTTGTCAAAGAATGGGTGCTATTTTAGAAGAATGTGAAGATATTAATGTTTTAAAAGTAAATACAGATGAACATCAAGATTTAGCTATTTCTTTTGGGGTAATGTCTATTCCAACTCTTATTCTTTTTAAAGATGGTAAAGAAGTAAATAAAAAAATAGGTTTAATGAGTAAAAGTGAAGTCGAAAATTTTGTGAAAAGTGTATAAATAGCCTAAATATAAGCTTAATTTAGCTTTTTTGCACGTTTTTTGTTGCGCTTTTCACAAAATATGGGTACAATCTTCCTTGAAAGAAGGATATTTATGAAAGAAACAAATGCAAAAAGACTTATTTTTGTGGCTGCCAATGATTATTTTGCAGTCGTAGAAGGAGAAAAAGCTAAAAAATTAGCTCCTAATGCTTTCTATTATGTGAATGAACCTTGTGATATCTATATCGCTATAAAAAGTGGGAAAGGAAAAAAGGGATACAATCTAAAACCAATAAGTTCTAATTTGGTATCAAAGTATCTCGTTAAGAATGATTTGCTTAGTATTTATGTCGATGGTAAATCTAATCCTTTAAGAATAAATAATTATGGCGATGTTTATGAAATAGCTACTTATGCTTATGAAGATCTAGGAAAAATTTCGACATTTAAGACTTCAACAAAACCTAATAAAAGTGTTAATGGCTATAATACTCAAAGACTTGTCAGAACATCTGCTAATACGAAGCTTTCAAGTTTTAGAAAATAAGTGAAATTTAAGTTAACAAAACCTTTTGAATTAGTATTTAAATGCTTTTTTGCTTTATATAATATATAAGGGACAAAAATTTCTTGTTATTCTTTCAAGAGTTTGATACAATAAACGTGCTTAATAAAAGCAAATAAACATGCACTAGGGATTAGAATTTTCGAGTGCTCACGGCGTTGAGTGAAAATGCTAAGAAGATCTAGGCAGAAGAAAAACGAAGGAGGATGTTTTTATGAGCGTTGTTTCTAAGAATGTTTTATTAGAAGCTGGTGTTCATTTTGGACATCAAACAAAAAGATGGAATCCAAAAATGAAACCTTATATTTATGGGGCTAGAGATGATATTTATATTATCGATCTAGACAAAACTGTTGAAGGTATGGAAAAAGCATATGCTGAAATGAAATCTATTGCTGAAAATGGTGGTACTTTCTTATTTGTAGGTACAAAAAAACAAGCTGGCGAAGTTGTTAAGGAAGAAGCTTTAAGAAGTAAATCTTTCTATGTAACAGAACGTTGGTTAGGTGGTACGTTAACAAACTTCCGTACAATTCGTCGTCGTGTTAATAGACTTGAAGAAATTGAAAAAATGGAAGCTGATGGAACATTTGATGTTTTACCTAAAAAAGAAGTTATCGGTCTTAAAAAAGAATACGATAAATTAAATCGTTTACTTTCTGGTATTCGTGGTATGAATAAACTTCCTCAAGCTATTATTATTATTGATTCTAAGAAGGAAGCTAATGCTATTCATGAAGCAAGAAAATTAAATATCCCTGTATTTGGTTTAATTGATACAAACTGTGATCCTGATGATGTTGATTTTGTTATTCCAGGAAATGATGATGCTGTTAAAGCTATCAAAGTTGTTATGGGTGCTTTAAATAATGCTATTTGTGAAGCTAATAATCTTGAACTTGTTGATTATTCTTCTGAAGAAGCTGCTAAAGAAATGAAAGCTAAAGACGACAAGAAAAAAGAAGACGTTAAAAAAATAGCTGAATAAAATTATATTAGAAAGGATTTGAGTTTATGGTAACCGCAGAAATGGTTAAAAATTTAAGAGAAAAAACAGGAGCTGGCATGATGGATTGTAAAAAAGCTCTTGCGGAAACAAATGGAGATATGGCTGCTGCTGAAGATTACTTAAGAGAAAAAGGTATTGCTAAAGCCAATAAAAAAGAAAGCCGTATCGCTGCAGAAGGATTAGCTAATATTTTTGTTGATGGTAATAAAGCTGTTATTTTAGAAGTGAACTCTGAAACAGACTTTGTTAGTAAAAACGAAGAATTCATTGATATGATTAAAGAAATTGGTGAATCTTTACTAAAAAGTGATGCTAAAACTTTAGAAGACGCTATGGAAGTAAGTACACCAGATGGTACGATTAAAGATTTAATTGTAGCTAAGACAGCTAAAATTGGTGAAAAACTTTCTTTACGTCGTTTCCAAATTCTTACTTTAGAAGATGGTGAAGTATTTGGGTCTTATATTCATATGGGTGGCAAAATTGCAAGCTTAGTTGTTTTAAAAGGTGCCAATGAAGAAGTGGCTAAAGATGTTGCTATGCAACAAGCTGCTATGCGTCCAAGCTATGTCTTCATTTCAGATGTTCCAGAAGACGTTGTTAATCATGAAAAAGAAGTTCAAAAAGAACTTGCTATGAGTGAAGGAAAACCTGCTGAAATTGCTGAAAAAATGGTAGAAGGTAGAATGCATAAATTCTATAAAGAAATTTGTCTTATTGAACAAGCCTTCATTAAGGATAATGGTTTATCTGTTAGTCAATATATTAAAAACAATGGTGGTGAATTAAAGGCTGCTATTCGTTATGAAGTTGGCGAAGGTATGGAAAAAAGAAATGAAGATTTTGCTTCTGAAGTTATGAATCAAGTTAAAGGAAATTAACAAATTTAGACACTTTTTGAGTAAAGTGTCTTTTTTTCTTACTTTTTAATTGATATAATGATTTCAGAGGGGATAGTTATGAAGGTTAAGAAAAAACCAATGCCATTGTGGCAAAAAATCTTTTATATTCTTAGTTTTATTTTTTTAATTGCTGCTTTTATTTATTTAGGCACAAAAAATTATAATGCACCAAAAAGAGAACTTACTGATAGTGAGTCTTTTACAAAAGAATTTGGTATTACCAGTGATAATGTCTTTAAATATACCACAGCAAAAGATGTACTTGAAATGATGAATAGTAAAACAGCTATCATTTTTATGGCATTTCCGGAAAATAAGTGGAGTAGTAAATATGCTGAAATATTAAATGATGCGGCAATCAAAATGGGAATAAAAGAAATTTATTATTATAATTTTAAAAACGATCGTAGTAATAACAATCATTATTATGAAAATATTGTTCGGGAATTATCGAGCTATGTTCCTTTTTTAGATAATGATAATAAAGATATTTATGCACCTACTTTAATTGCTGTTACAGATGGAGAAATCGTATATTATGACGATGAAACGAACATTGTTCATGGGGACATTTCTATTGATGATTACTGGACAAATGAAAAAATAGCCTCGAAAATGGTTAATTTAGGAATATTTATGCAAAAATATTTAGGTGAAGATGATGCAGAAGAATAAAAAAGAAATCAATAACCTAGAGGATAAAAAAAGAAATGAAATACTTTATTGCATTTTTATCGTTATTGTTATCGTCTTCATTGCCATGGGAGATCAAATTGCCCTTCATTTTTTCAAAAGTAATCCCAACCCCAATAATAAAGTTTTTGGGGGAGCTGAGAAAGAGAACTATACAATTTCTTTTTTACAGGAATTAAGTTTGGATGAAGTTTTAGAAAAAGTAAATCAAAAAGAAAACTTTTTACTGCTTTCTTCTAAAAGTGATTGTGTAGTTTGTGAAAAAATGCTTCCTGTTTTAGAAGAGGATTACGATAAAAGAAAAGTTGACATATATTATTTTAATAAAGATCTATATGATAATTCTATGGAATCTTTAAAAAAATTTCAAGAAGTGGATGAAAAAATAAATGTCAAAATTATTTACACACCTTATCTTATGTATTTTGAAAATGGTTTATTAAAAGACGATATGGTAGGAGAAACAAATAAAGATAAAATTGAAGATTTTTTAATCTTTAATGGAATTATAGAAAGTTAAGAAAGAGGATAAATATGAATACAGAAAAACAAATGCAAAAAGCAATGGAAAGTTTAGATAATAGACTTTTAAATATTCGAGCAGGAAGAGCCAATCCAGCTATGGTAAGTGGTATTATGGTCTCTTATTATGGAGCTTTAACACCTTTACAAAGTCTTTGTAATATTACGGTTCCAGAAGCAAGACAATTAATGATTAAACCTTTTGACAGAGGAGCTTTAAAAGATATAGAAAGAGCTATTCATGAAGCTAATATTGGTATTACACCTACAAATAATGGTGAAATGATCATTTTAACTATTCCTGAACTTACGGAAGATAGACGAAGAGAATACGTTAAAGAAGCTAAAAAAGAATGCGAAGAAGCTAAAATTGCTTTAAGAAACATTAGACAAGACGCTAATGATGAAATAAGACTTTTAGAGTTACCAGAAGACGAAGAAAAAAAAGAACTTGAATCTATCCAAGAACTTATTAATAAATATAACAAAATTGTTGATGAGAAATTTAAAGAAAAAGAAAAAGAACTTATGAGCGTTTAAAAATGATATATAGAAAAAACTACCTAACTTACAGAAGTAATATTAGATAGTTTTTTTATTCATTTTTATAGGCTTTTATTTTTTTCTTGATAAGGATATAAGCTTAAACTTGCTATTAAAGGAAAACTTGGATTGTTTTTCTTAAGTTTATGTAAATAACTAATAAGTTGATCAGAGCCTACATAAACCGTAGGTGTTTGTTGTGATAAAAGAATATCAATGTTAACTTCACCATTTCCAATTCTATTTAAATCATTCGTTGTTTTTATTGATTCTTTTATATAATCTTCAACAGATGGACTTATTAAGAAGTTTTCTTCTCCTAAAAATAATGATTGTGAAATAACAGGTCCTTTCTTTTGTTGTTCTACTGTGGTATCTATTACGGCTTTTTTATAATATAGATGTTGTTCATTTTCCATAACAGCATAGTAATCCGAATTATCTTCGATAACCCCTAATAAAGTGCCGACATTTCCATAAGATTCTTGCCCTAGTAATAAGTTACCGTTTGCAATTTGAACACTGAATCCATTTACATTAACTTTTTTCATTTCTAAAAATCTCCTTTTCTAAAAAAAGAATAGCATCTTTTAAAGGAATTTACAATAAAAAATAGCGAATCGTCTTTCATAAAGGCGGTAAAATTCGAGCTTTTGCGCCTTAATGTGCGTTTTTTTTCTTGCATATGGAAAATGCAAGTGTTATAATCAATTGTAGAAATGACGAAGGGAGGGTGAAATAGCATGAATTCCAATAAAGTTATAGTTAAAGATGGCGATATTGATAAGGCATTAAAAAGATGGAAAGTCGTTGTTGCAAAAAGTGGTGTCCCTTCAGAAGTTAAAAAAAGAAAACATTACGAAAAACCAGGAGTAAAGAAAAGAGAAGAAAAGAAGAAAAATATTCGTAATTCTCGTAAACATCGTAGTTACTAAGATACAGTTTGAACTGTATTTTTTTTCTATATTGTAGTAAAATAAAAACAAGAAAAGAGGAAACATTATGAATCTAAATGAACAAATAGCTTTAGATATGAAAAATGCAATGAAAGAAGGCGACAAATTTAAATTGTCTGTCTTAAGAATGCTTAAAAGTTCTTTACAATTAGAAAAAATTAATTTAAAAAAAGAATTAGATGATAAAGAAGTTATGGGTGTTATCAAAAGGAGCGTTAAACAAAGAAAAGATTCTATGACAGAGTTTGAAAAATATGGTAAGACGGAAGAACTTCAAGATTTACAAAAAGAAATTGATATTTTAAAAATTTATTTACCTGAAGAGTTGAGTGAAGAACAAATTACCAAAGAAGTAGAAGAAGCTTTCTTAGAATTAAAACCAGAAAGTATTAAAGATATGGGTAAAGTAATGAAATATTTAACCGATAAAATTGGTAATCAAGCGGATATGTCTTTCGTAAGCCAACTTGTTAAAAGTAAATTTTAAGGCCTAAGGCCTTTTTTTTAGCTTATTATGTCGAAAGTCTTTTTTTTATAAGGTTAATCTGATACAGTGTTATCGGTGATAAAAATGGATTTATATTATCAAAATGAAACCCTTTATGTCGATATTATGGATGCTTTAGATACCAAGGATTATAATCAAATGGAAGCTAAAATATTTCGAATAATAGAGGATTATGGTGTTTCTAAAATTGTCATTAAAAATCATAATCAGGCTTTTCATAATAGGCAATTTTTAAGACAAATGAAACAAAATTATGCTTCAAAATATGTTGGTGAATTTGTGATTCGTTAACATATTTTTTTTCATTTTAACCATATTAATATGGGTGATAGTATGAATCGTAAAATTCTTTTAGATGTGGCATCGACCCTTGGAAAAGAAAAACTTATTGGTTCTTCCAAAGAAAAAGATGTTTTGATTAATCATTACTTACTTTTAGAAAAAGATAAGAAAGTGACAGGAGAAGAGGCGGGGGATTATTTTCTTTTTTCTTTTGATGATAGAGTTTTATATGAAGAACAAGAAGTTTTAAAAAAGGTTTTAAAAAAAACACTAAAATCTTTTTTAAAAAAATATCATAAAGGAGGGCCGATCTTATTTTTAGGTTTAGGAGCCAAAGATATCTTAGGCGATAGCTTTGGACCTAAGGTGTTAGATAACTTAATTGCTACGAATGCTTATAATGATTTTTTGACGATACCCAAAGTAGCGCTTTTTTCACCCGATACCCAAAGCAAAACCGGTATTTCTTCCTTTCGTCTTATTGAGATGGTGGTCCGTTCTTTAAAACCTGATATTATTATTTTAATAGATTCCTTTAAAACAAATCATTTTGAAAGTTTAAATCGAACACTCGAAGTAAATGACTGTGGTATTTGTTTGGCAAGCAAACTGCGAAGTAACAAAGAAATTAGTCGTAAGACGTTTGATATTCCCGTTTTAACGGTAGGATATCCCACAATGTTTACTTTTCACAAGACTTATTTGAACCATTATCTATTAGAAAAAGATATCCATATCATGGCTAAGGTAGTTTCAGAAGCCTTTAATGAATTAATTCTCGCTTAAAAATGTGTTTCATGGTACAAAAACACAGAAAAAAGCATACATTACAATAGAGGTGATAGAGTGGCAAGTTTTAAAGAGATTGTAACCAAAGCCGTGATTGGTAAAGCTAAAAAAACAAATCAAATGCATTTTTCTTTTACACCCGATGAAGCTTGTGATACCGTTTTAGGCTGTTGGGTTATCAATCATAATTTTTCAGGATCTAATGCAAATGGAAAGGTAGGAGTCAATGGTTCTTTTGATGTGAATGTTTGGTATTCTTATGATAATGATACGAAGACTAAAGTCAACACGAAAAAATTTGCTTATAATGAATTACTAAATGTTCCTTTAAAGGATGCAGCAACCTTAACGAATAATTCAGAAATTATCGTCCGAAGTTTAAAACAACCAACTGTAACAAATGTCGAAGTAAAAGATGGTAATATTGTTTTAGACATTGAAAAAGAATTAGGCGTTGAAATTGTTGGCGATACAAAGATAAAAGTTCCTATTGAAGATATGGACGATGATTATGATGAAATCGTTGATGAAGAAGACATGAGTTCCATTGATGATGTTAACGAAAACTATTTAGAATAGAACACGAATCTTGTGTTCTTTTTTACTGTCAACATTTTTTTATTGACATCGTGGTATTTGTTTGTTAGTATATTTATTGACAAAGGAGGTAATATCATGGCTGTTAAGTTAAGACTTAAAAGAATGGGCTCAAAAGCTAAACCTTTCTATCGTATTGTTGCGGCTGATTCAAGAAGCCCAAGAGATGGTAGATTTTTAGAAATCGTTGGAACATACAATCCTGTTAAAGGACAAGATGTTGTTACTGTTAATGAAGAAAAAGCAATGTACTGGCTTTCTAATGGGGCTATTCCTACAGAAACAGTTCGTAGTATCTTAAGTAAACAAGGTATTATGAAAAAATTTGCTGAATCTAAAAAAGCAGGTAAATAATGAAGGAATTAAGTAGTTATGCAGAAGTACTTCTCAAAAGTATTGTCTGTGAACCAGATTTATTAAAAGTTTCAACATTTGAGTTAGAAGATAAGATCAAGTTAGATATTATGGTATCTAAAGAGGATATAGGACGGGTTATTGGTAAGAATGGTAAAACGATTCAAGCTATAAGAACCCTTATAGCAGTTTATGCTTATCAATATAAGCTTCCTAGAGTCGATGTGAATGTTGAATCTATCTAAAGTGTCAAAAGAGACACTTTTTTTCGTAAAATATGGTAAAATAGTACAAGAAGAAGGTAGTAATTTATGAAAAAAATATTTCTTTGGGGAAGTATAACGATAATGTTTATAGCTCTTTTATTTTTTGTTTATATGTTTTTAAAATCAGAATCTAAAGAGGAAGAAAGTTATAATGATATCGCAGTGAATGATGTTTTAGTAGAAGAAGTTTTTAAAAGTATTGATTCAGGAGTTTATGCTTATCAATATAAGCTTCCTAGAGTCGATGTGAATGTTGAATCTATCTAAAGTGTCAAAAGAGACACTTTTTTTCGTAAAATATGGTAAAATAGTACAAGAAGAAGGTAGTAATTTATGAAAAAAATATTTCTTTGGGGAAGTATAACGATAATGTTTATAGCTCTTTTATTTTTTGTTTATATGTTTTTAAAATCAGAATCTAAAGAGGAAGAAAGTTATAATGATATCGCAGTGAATGATGTTTTAGTAGAAGAAGTTTTTAAAAGTATTGATTCAGGAAGTAACTATGATTTTCAAAGCGATGTTTATAAAAAGGGAACTTTTTCTAATCAATATATTCTAGGTCTTTCTATTTCACGGTATTTCTTGGATCACTCAAGTGAAAAGGAAGTGAGCGAGACAAATGTGGATGCCTATATAAAAAAGATATTTGGCAAAGTGACTTATGCTCATGAATCGGGATATTTTTTGAACGCCAATCTTTGTAAGTTTACTTATGATAAAATCACACATTCTTATAAAATAAATACGGAGTGTAATCATGTGGATACAAAAAATATTTTAAAAAAAAGAACAAAAGCTTATAAAACAGCCACGGTGTTATACGTAGAAGAAAAGATAATTGTTACGGAAGAAAAAAATGATGGACTTCATGTTTATGGAGATATTTATCAAAATAAAGAGTTAGAAAAAAAAGAACCAATAAAAATCGAGGACTATTTAGAAGAGGCAGAAACTTACCTTTATAAGTTTGAGTTTGATGGAGAGTCCTTTGTTTTTAAAGAAATTAAGAAAATTAATTCTTAAAAAAGGAAGAATGACGTCGATTCTTCTTTTTGTATGGTATAATGGACGAAGAAAGAAAGTATGGGTGGAGAAATGAAAAAAATAATTCTTGTAGATGGTAACAATTTGATTTATCGTAGTTATTACGCGACAGCCTACTCAGGCTCTTTACTAAGAAATTCTAAAGGATTTCCAACGAATGCCTTATATGGTTTTATTGGTATGATGAATAAAATTATTCATGAAGAAAAGCCAGAGTATATAGCTGTTGCTTTTGATATTGGTAAAAATTTTCGAAAAGAGAAATATTCTTTTTATAAAGAAGGACGTAAAAAAACGCCAGAGGAACTTCATATGCAAGAGCCTTATGCTAGAAAAATATTAAAGGCTATGGGAATTCCTTATTTTGAATTAGCACCATATGAAGCCGATGATATTATTGGAACATTTGCACGTATGGTAGAAGAAGACGATGACTTTGAAGGATGTATTATTAGTTCAGATAGGGATTTATTACAACTTATTAGTCCTCAGCTTGAAATGAAACTTTTAAAACAAAAAGATTATATTCGTTATAATATGGAAACTTTTAAAGAAGATTATGGCATGGATCCGATTCACATTATTGATTTAAAAGCTCTAGCGGGCGATGCGAGTGATAATATTCCGGGTGTGTCTGGAATAGGGGAGAAAACCGCACTTCATTTACTCCATGAATATGGTACTTTAGAAGGCATTTATGAAAATATTGAAAGTATTAAAGGAAAAACAAAAGAAAAATTAGAGAAAGACAAAGACAATGCTTTTATGAGCAAAGAAATTGCCACGATTTATAAAGAAGTTCCTTTAGAGGTAAAAGATTTAGAAAATATTCGTTATACTCCTTTAGATGGAAAAGAATTAGAAAGTTTATATGAAGAATTAGAATTTTATTCTTTTTTAAAAAATCTTCGTCAAAAAGAAGATACAGAAAAAGAATTTGTTTATGAGAATGTGACATCAGAAACGCCTTTTGATGAGGAAGAATATGCCCTTTATTTAGAACTTGATGGAAATAATTATCATCAAGCCAATATTATTGGTATGGGCTTATCTTCTGAAGAAAAAAATTATTTTGTTTCCAAAGACCAAATTTCTTCCGTTCTTGCCAAAATAGCAGACAAGGTTTTATATACTTATGACTTAAAGAAAAACATTGTAGCCTTGAATCGATTAAATATAAAAATGCCTTCTTGTAATACGGATTTAATGATTTTAAAAGCTCTTTTAGATGATAGTAGTAAAGATGATATTGCTTTTTATATGGTACCAAACGGTTATAATGTAAATTTCTTAGAAAATTTATGGAAAAAAGATATTATTTTAGATGAATCTTTAGAAAAAGAAATTGTTTTAAAAGCCCGTTTCATTTATGATACACGAGACCGAGCTATTTTAGATATTAAAAGAGATGACATGTATGAACTTTTTAAAAACATTGAAATGCCTTTAGCGCCTGTTTTAGCTGATATGGAAATCACAGGTGTTAAAGTAGATAAGTCTGTTTTAGAGGAAATGAAAAAAGAAGCCAAAGAGAAAATTAACATTTTGACTAAAGAAATACATGAACTAGCCGGCGAAGAATTTAATATTGCTAGTCCTAAACAATTAGGAGAGATTCTATTTATTAAACTTGGTTTGCAAGGTGGTAAAAAAACAGAAAAAGGTTATAAAACAGACGTAAAAGTTCTTCATAAACTTTTAGGTGTTCATCCTATTATTGCTAAGGTTTTAGAATATAGAAATGTACGAAAACTTTATGATACTTATTTAGAAGGCATGCAAAATTATATAATGGAAGATGGTAAAATACATACGATTTTCAAACAAAATTTTGCTAGAACCGGACGTCTTTCTTCAACGGAACCAAACTTACAAAATATACCTGTTCGTGATGAAGAAGGAAAAAAAATCAGAAAAGCTTTCTTACCTGTTAATGACTTGTTTTTAAGTGCCGATTACAGCCAAATTGAACTCCGTATTTTAGCCCATATTTCTGGTTCTAAAGAATTACAAGAAGCATTTATTAATGACCAAGATATTCATACCAAAGTGGCTAGTGATATTTATGGTATTCCTGAAAAAGAAATTTCTAAAAAAATGCGTAGTACGGCTAAAGCAGTTATTTTTGGAATTGTCTATGGTATCAGTGGATATGGTCTTGGCGAAAACTTAGAAATCAGTTCTAAAGAAGCCAAAGAATTCATAGAAAAATATTATGAACTTTATCCAGGAGTAAAAAGATACATGGATGAAATTGTTAAAGAAGCCATTCAAAATGGGTCTGTACGGACACTTTTAAAAAGAAGAAGAATTATTCCAGAACTTAATAGTCCACAGTATATGGTAAGGCAAATGGGGGAACGAATTGCACTTAACACGCCTATTCAAGGAACAAGTGCAGATATTATCAAAAAAGCTATGGTTGAAATTTATGATGAATTAAAGAAACAAAATTTAAAAAGTAAAATGATTTTACAAGTCCACGATGAACTTATTTTTGATCTTATTGAAGAAGAAAAAGAACAAGTAGAAAAAATTGTTAAAGACAAAATGACTCATACCATCACCTTGGACGTTCCTTTAAAAGTAAGTGCCGATTATGGAGTAAACTGGTACGATACGAAGTAATATAGAAAAGAAGGACTAAAATGATTTTAAATAAACCAGTCGTTGGTATTGTTCCAACTTACAATTTAACAAATGTGGAAAATGATCCTTATCAAGATAGAGCCTCTTTTGTGTCCATGTATGTTTCTAAAATTACCGAGTGTGGCGGAGTAGCCATTGGTCTTTTAGATAAAAATATTTGGGATTATTTACCAATCTGTGATGCTTATATCTGGCCCGGAGGAAATAAAATTTTAAAGGAATTTTATCCTATTATTGAAGATGCCGTGAAAAATCATAAGCCTTTACTGGGTGTGTGCTTAGGTATGCAAGCTATTACAACATTTTTCAATGTTTTAGAAGATAAAGAAAAATTTCCAGAACTAAGTTTTAAAGAAGTTTATGATAAAGGAAAAGAAGAAAATCCTTATTTAGGACTTGCCAATAACGTACCTTTTCATTCTCATTATGTTACTAAGGAAGAAGAAACAATTAATAATGCCCGTCATGAAATAAAGATAAAAGACGGAAGTATTTTGAAAAGTATTTATGAAGTAGATAAAAAAGAAGTCGTAAGTCTTCACGGTTATATCGTTAAAAGAACGCCTAAAATTTTACAAGTAACAGCCCAAACGAAAGATAATGTGGTCGAGGCAGTAGAATATAAAGACTTTATTTTAGGCGTACAGTTTCATCCTGAAATTGAAAAAGATGCGAAAATATTTAAATGGCTAGTAGATAAGGCCTTAGAAAACGAAAAAGATATTAAAATGAAAGGAATGTAGTTATGCCAGAAATTGCGGAAGTAGAAACCGTTCGTAATACTTTAAAGAAACGTATTTTAGGTAAAAAAATTAAAAAAGTAGATGTATATTATGAACCAATGCTTTTAGATAATAAAGATTATTTTTGCTCTTCTTTAATAAATCAAAGTTTTATAGATATTAAAAGAAGAGGTAAGTGGTTGCTATTTGAAACAGAAAAATATTATCTATTAAGTCACTTAAGAATGGAAGGAAAATATTTTATTAAAAATAGTACGGAACCTATAGAGAAACATGAACATGTCATTATTACCTTTATAGACAATACGACTCTTCGTTATCACGACACGCGTAAATTTGGTCGTATGAAACTTGTT
Organism: uncultured Bacilli bacterium; assembly: GCA_934101275.1. Taxonomy (GTDB): domain Bacteria; phylum Bacillota_I; class Bacilli_A; order RF39; family UBA660; genus Ventrenecus. The sequence continues at coordinate 24,151 of CAKOQM010000005.1, read as the reverse complement.
TTAAAAGACAAAGTAAATGAATTTGAAGGAATTAAAAAGCAAGGTATTGAACCTATGGATGAAGCTTTAACCAAAGAATATTTATATGAAAAGTTTCATAAACATAATTTGCCTATCAAAACTCTTTTACTTGACCAAACTATCATTAGTGGTCTTGGTAATATTTATGCCAATGAAGTTTTGTTTGCCGCCCGTATTTCACCTTTTAAAAAAGGAAGTGAAATCACTTTAGAAGAATGTGAAGAAATAAAAAATAAAGCAAATTATATTATTAAAGCAGCCATTGAAATGGGTGGAACAACCATTCGAAGTTATACAAGTTCTTTAGGTGTCACTGGTCGTTTCCAACAATGTTTAATGGTTCATAAAATGGCTAAACAGCCTTGTAAAATCTGTGGGACACCAATTAAAGTATCCTTTATTGGGGGCAGAAGTACTTATTACTGTGAAACGTGTCAAAAAGTAGTTGAAACGCCTTAAAATATTTGTTAAAATAACCTTGTTGATGAAGATACTGCCTTACAACCAGTGGAGTCAAATCGTTATTAAGCGTTAATTAAAGAAAGATAGATTATTCTATGAATAAAGGTGGTACCGCGGGGTAAACTCGTCCTTTAGTCATAGAATTTTTTTATTTTAGAAAGAGGAAAAAATATGCAAAGTTTATATGAAGATTTAATGTGGCGTGGTTTAATTAAAGATACTTCGACACCTGATTTAAAAAAATTACTCGATAATGAAAAAATTACTTTTTACTGGGGAACAGATCCTTCTGCAGATAGCCTACATCTAGGGCATTATAGTTCTTTAGTAACAGCCAAAAGACTTGCTTTATATGGTCATCATCCTATTTTATTAATGGGCGGTTCTACTGGGCTTATTGGAGACCCTAGACCAACAGCTGAAAGAGAAATCATCTCTTATGAAAAAGTTTTAGAAAATACGAAAGGCATTCAAAAACAAGTAAATGAAATCTTTAAAGGTAATGTTCAAATCGTTAATAACTATGATTGGACAAAAGACGTAACCTTCCTTGGTTTTTTAAGAGATATTGGTAAGTATATTAATGTTAACTATATGTTAAATAAAGATATTATCGCAAGACGCTTAGAAACTGGTATTACTTATGCTGAATTTTCTTATACATTATTACAAGGTTATGATTTCCTTCATTTATTTGAACATGAAAACTGTGTTTTACAAGCTGCCGGTTCTGATCAATGGGGAAACATTACCACGGGTATTGAACTTATTAAAAAGAAAACAGGTAAAGAAGCTTATGGTTTTACAATGCCTTTAATTGTCGATAAAATGGGGAAAAAATTTGGCAAAAGTGAAGGCAATGCTTTATGGCTTAATAAAGACAAAACAAGTAGCTATGAACTATATCAATACCTTGTCAATACTGATGATGAGATGGTTATAAGTTATTTAAAAGTCTTTACTTTCTTAAGTAAGGAAGAAATCTTAGAAATAGAAAAAGAGCATTTAGCCCATCCTGAACTTCGTTTAGCCCAAAAAACATTAGCTAAAGAAATCATTACGGATTTACATGGTGAAGAAGAATACCTCCATGCCAAAGAAGTATCGGGATGTCTTTTCACAGGTAAGGTAAGTGATCTTACAGATAAGGAAATTGCAATGGTTTTTAAAGGAGTTCCTGTTTTAAATTATGAAAAGTTACCCCTTATTGAATTTTTAGTTCAAGAAAAAGTAGCGGCATCTAAAAGAGAAGCTAGAGAATTTCTAAGTGGTAATGCCATCAGTGTGAATGGAACTTTGGTAAACGATGAAAACTATTTGTTAGATGAAGATCGTAAATATAATGTTATTCGTCGTGGCAAGAAAAAATATTATTTAGTTTCTCATAAAAATGACTAGAAAAGTCATTTTTTTCATATTGTCTTTCTTTTCGTGTTATAATTTTGCAAAAGGATGATGCCATTTGCAAAGAAAAAGTTATGTTAAAATTGATGAAACGATTTTAAAAAATAATGTGATTGCCATAAAAGAGAAATATCCAGATTATAAGTATTATATTGGAGTTGTTAAAAATAATGCTTATCATCATGGCTTTTATACGGTGAAATCTTTAAAAGAAGGAGGCATTAATTATTTTGCTGTTTCCTCTTTAGAAGAAGCTAAAGAAGTTCGTAAGTATGATAAAGAAACACCAATTCTTTCTTTAGAACCTATTTCTCTTACTTATTTGGATGATATTTTAAAGTATGATGTTACTCTAACAATCGAAAGTCTAGAAGAAGCTAAAGAGCTTTCTTTAAAAGATCTTTCTAAAAAAGTGAAAGTTCATTTAAAAGTGGATTCTGGTATGCACCGTCTAGGCTTTATGGATAAAAAAGACTTTCAAAAAGCCTACCATTTACTAAAGAAAAATAAAAATATTATTGTAGAAGGTGTTTATACACATTTTGCTACTTCAGGAGTTTCGGATCCCTATTATGATTTACAAGTAAAAGCCTTTTTAGATATCACAAGCCTCATAGATTTAAAAGAAATTCCTATCGTTCATTTAGGAAGAAGCCTTACTTTAGTGGAGCATGAAAAATTTTCTTTTGCAACCGGCATTCGTTTGGGTATTGTTTTATATGGTTTTAATCAAAGTAGAATCAAAGATACTAGTTTTAAAGGTAAATTAAGAATGTTAAAACTTAAATATTTGCAAAAGAAAAATCAGTGTAGTCCGACAATTTTAGAAAATGATTTAAAAGTAACACCTGCTTTTACTTTATTTTCAGAAGTGATGAGTGAAAGATTTGTCAAAAAAGGAGAAGTTATTGGGTATAATACCTATAAAATGGAAGAAGATGGTTATATTTTAACTATTCCAATAGGTTATGCCGATGGGGTAACCAAAGCCTTTAAAAGCGTTTGGATAAAAGGAAACTTTTATAAAATAGTTTCTGATTGTATGGATATGATAATGGTATACAGTAAAGAAAAAATACCTTTGCATACCCCGGTTGAGATTATAGGGCCTCACATGTCTATTAAAATGCTGTGTGCAAGAACACATAAAAATGCTTATCATTTATTTAATGATATTTCAACGAGAGTGCCTTATCTTTATCAAAAAGATGATAATATAAAAGAAATAAAATATTAAGAAGAGGAAGATGATTATGGATACAAAAATATTAATTTTAGGAAGTGATGCGAATGCTTATTATATGGCCCGTTGTACTTATGAATATACCCATAAAAAGGCCCATTTAATTGCCAAAGATCGTTTGGCTTTCACAAAATTTTCTAATATTTTAACGATAGAATATGAGCCTAATTTATGGGAAGAACAAGAATTTGTTAAAATATTAAATCGTTATGCGCTTAAAAATATAGAGAGTAGAGTTTTAGTAATCAGCACGAATGAAACATATTCTTTGTTTTTAGCCCGTAACCAAAAAATATTAGAACATAACCTTGTTTATTTTAAACAATCCGCTAAAGTTTTAGAAAGCTTAACGAATAAAGAAAAATTTTATAAAACGTATAAAACGTCTTCACTAAGTTTTCCTTTAACCTATTATTTTGATGTCACGAAAGATAGTTTAGTTCCGACGATGAGTTATCCCATGATTTTAAAACCAGCCGATGTCGTTTCTTATAATCATTTGAGTTTTCCGGGTAAAAATAAAATTTATAAAATTGAAAGCGAAGAAGAACTTTTAAATACTATCCATCGTATTAAAAGTGCTGGTTATAAAGAAAAACTTATTTTACAAGAATACATCAGAGGAGATGATTCTTATCTTTTTGACAGTGTGGTTTATGTTTCTAAAAAAGGTAAAGTAAAAGTCATTAGTTTTGCCCAAATAGGTCTTCAAGAAAGAACAAAATCTATGGTAGGCAATGCTGCTTGTCTTATTAATGGTTTTAATACTTTTGGCCTTGATCCTTCTAAAATGAAAGAGGATATTATAAGCTTTATGGAAACACTTGGCATGAATGGCTTTTTTGAATTTGATATGAAATATGATCAAAAAAGTAAGACTTTCAAAGTTTTAGAAATCAATGCTAGACAAGGACGTTGTAGTTACTATTTAACCCCTTTAAAAGCTAATTTAGTTGAAATTATGTTAAAGGATTTAATTTTAAATGAGGATCTCCCTTTTCTTGATTTAAAAGAGGAGTGCTTATTATCTTTTGTTCCTAAAGATATTGTTAAAACGTATGTGACAAATGAAGCTTTTAAAAAAGAAGCTTTAAAATTATGGCATAAAAGAGTAAGTCCTATGCAATGCCCTAAAGATAAAAATTTCAAACGATTTTTAATGATGAAAAAAAGACTATGGCATTATAAAAAAGAATATCAAAACAGTTATTGGAAAGCATAAGGAGGAAGCATATGTGTGGAATTGTTGGATTTATTGATAAAAGAAAGAAAAAAGAAAAAAATGTTATTATTAAAAGAATGGGAGATGTAATTGCTCATCGTGGACCCGATGGAGAAGGTTTTTTTACCGACAATGTGGTAGCTTTAGGTCAAAGAAGATTATCCATTATTGACATTGAAGGGGGGGCTCAACCTATTTTTTCTTCGGATGGTAAGAAAGCAATTATTTTTAATGGAGAAATTTATAATTATCAAAAATTAAAAGAAGAATTAGAAGAAAAAGGCTATACCTTTAAAACTAAAACTGATACTGAAGTTATTTTAAATGGCTATATCGAATGGCAAGATGACTTATTTAATAAATTAAGGGGAATGTTTGCCTTTGTAATTTATGATTTAGAAACACAGGAACTTGTGGGAGCGAGAGATCATTTTGGTATCAAACCTTTTTATTATTATGAAAAAGAGGGCGTCTTTATCTTTGGCTCAGAAATAAAATCGATATTAGAACATCCAGATTATTATAAAGAGGTAAACACCGATGCATTAAAAATGTATTTGATTTTCCAATATTCTGTCAAAGATGAAAGTTTCTTTAAAGATGTTATGAAATTACGCCCGGGTTATTTTTTCCATTACAAAGAAGGTAAGTTAGATATTAAACCTTATTTTGAACTTTCTTTTGATCGTAAAAATACGAAAAAGAGTTTTGAGGAAATGAAAGAAGAATTAAGGAATGTCTTAAAAGATTCTATTTACTATCATCAAACAACAAGTGATGTTGAAGTCGGTGCTTATTTATCTGGAGGCGTTGATTCTTCTTATGTGGTAAGTGTCGCCAAACCCGATAAAACGTATTCCGTTGGATTTTCCTATGCTGGTTTTGATGAAACCGATTATGCTAAAGAATTATCTAAAAATTTAAAAATCAAAAATAAACGAGAAAAAGTAAGTGCCGATGATTTTTTTGAAGCTTTACCTAAAGTAGAGTGGTACACCGATGAACCTCACGCTAATTTATCTACCGTACCATTGTATTTTTTAAGTGATTTAACACGTAAGGATGTCAAAGTGGCTTTAGCAGGAGAAGGTGCCGATGAAATGTTCGGCGGCTATAATGAATATAATGATCCTTTCTTACTTCGTCTTTACCTTCACTTACCTTTATTTTTAAGAAAGTTTAATCGTCATATTTGTAAACATTTACCACATTTTCCAGGACGTAATACCTTGATTTTATACGGTCAACCTTTTTATGAAAGATATATTGGACATGGTAGTTACATGGAAAGTGATGAAGCGAATAAGATTTTAGCGGATTCTTTAAAAAATGATGAGAAAATATCCGATATTATTAAACCTTATTATGACAAGGTAAAAAAGGAAGATGTTTTAACCCAAAAAATGTATATTGATTTTAATTTTTGGCTTCCTAAAGACATTTTAGTAAAAGCTGATCGCATGAGTATGGCTCATTCTGTAGAATTAAGAACACCTCTTATGGATATTGATGTCTTTAATTTTGCTAGAACCATTCCTTCTAAATATTTATTAAAAAATAAAGAAACAAAGTTTTTATTTCGTGATTTAGCAAAAGAAACCATTCCTCTTGACTGGGCCAAAAGAAGAAAATGTGGTTTTCCGGTTCCTTTTTCAAAATGGTTAAGAGAAGAAAAATATTATAACAAGGTGAAAAAGACATTTGAAAAAGCCTATGTTTCAAAGTTTTTCGATCAAAACTATATTCTTAGTTTATTAGAAAATCATTATCAAAATAAAGAAAATAATGGACGCAAAATATACAATATTTATTGCTTTTGTATTTGGTATGAACAATATTTTGAGGAAAGGACATAATGAGAATGGAAAAAGTTCGATACTATTTTGAAACAAACCCTGAAGAGTATAAAGTGTATACTTTAGATGAGATGTCTTCTTTATTAGATCATTTAAATATAGAGATCGTTTATTTAGATGACACTGAGATTTGGAAATTTAAGAACAATAATGTTCTTAAAAATATTTATAATACAGAAGAACATCCTTTTTGCCTTGAAAAAGATAAAACACTATATATTAATCCAACATATTATCAAAAACATAGAGAAGAAGTTGACTCATTTTTAGAACAGCTTTTTAAAAGAATGCCGGTTTCTTCTTTTTGCCTTTATCCAGATGTTTTGATAACTCCTCGTTTTCTTAAGGCTCTTGCCCAAAATCCTCATTTGCTAGAACTTTATATAGGTAAGGATTACCAATTAACCTTAGAAGATTATCAAATTTTAAAAGAATCTACTATAAAAGAAGTAAACACGAAAGGTGTCTGCGAAAAATTAAAAGATAACTTTGATCCTTTGATTTCTTGCAATTTTCGTAAAAAGTTACTAGGAAGATATCGTTATAAAGATTTGATAGATGATGACTGGGCATATCTTATATTTAATGAGAAAATTAATTCAGAAGAACTTCCTAACTTAAAATATTTGCAAAATAACGAATTGGAAATTCGTGTGACCGAAGAAAATATTGAAGAGGCTATTTTCTTATCTGAAAAATTATTTGAACTTGGTAAGAAAAATCCTGTTATTATAGAAGTGAAAAATAAACAAAACGTTTTAAATCATCTTTTGAAAAATGAAAAATTTCTAAATAAAAACATTAAACTTTACATTGGTCTTGATTATGTCACTCCAGAAAAGTTTATTTCGGGTGAAAAGAAACTAGAACAGTTAAGAGAAGGTGTGAATAATTTAAGTCCTTTTGAAAAATATATTTTTGATTATAACATTGCTAAAAAATTTAAACCTTATAAGGAAAATAAAGACGATGCAAGAGCTTCAAGAAATTTATATGAAATATTAGATAATGATTATCTTGTCTGTGTTGGTTTTTCCGAAATACTTAAAGAATTAACGAAAAGAGATGGCATACCTTCTATCGAACATAATGTTATGGTAGATACGTCTTATGATGATAAGGATGAAAATGAATGTGTGGTAGCAACTGCTGGTGGACACGCTAGACGATATCTTTATATAAAGGATCCTAAATACGACATTGATGGCTTTTATGTTGCCGATCCTACTTGGGATAATGTTATGGATAAAGATTTATATAACCACCTTGTTTTAACAAATAAAGAAGAAACGATGACCTTACGTTATAACTTTCTTAGTCATGATACGTTTGAATTGTTTAACGTCGATTCCATAGAAGAATTTTATCAAAAAATTAATTTCCTTTTAGACCGTATAGATGAAAAGATATATAAAAATCTTTCTAGTATTATTTCTTACCTTTTTTCTAATTTAAAAGAACTTTCCCCAGCGTATACAAAAGATTTAATAGCTCGTTTTCCTGAATTAACCACAACCTCTTATTTATCAAGATTTGAACATGAAAAAGAAATTATTTATGATATGGGAAGTTATATTGTTTCCAAAGTGAATAAACCTATTTCAGGAGAAACTATTATGATGGCTGTTAGGGAAATCTTGAGAAAAGTTTATCATTTAGAGGGCGAAGATTTAGAAAAAACTCTTGAAAAAATTAAAAAAGATAATAATAAAAGACAACAAAAAGTCTTTCCTAAAAGATACAAAATAGATGAATTTGGTAATCAAATAGAACTTGAAAATATTACCGATAAGTTTAATTTTGCAAACAAAACGGAATCATTAAGGCTGTAAAAAACAGTAAACAAATAGGGAGATATAAAATGAATGAAAAAGACAAAGTTAAACAACTTGTGGAAGAAAATGAAGCACAAAAAAAACAAATGAATATTTAAGAGTACAACTTAAAGAAATGCGTAATGAATTAGATAAAGTTTGCCAAGAGAAAAAAGGTGTTTCTAAATCTTTACCAAATGATCAACCTATAACTTATGCCAAAAATTTAAAAGAAGAACGTCTTCAAGTTATACATTCTATACATTCTGACATTGCACTTCCAACAGAAAGTAATGCGAGTAAAAAAGTTGATTAATTGTGTCCCAATATCTTTTTCAAAATTAGAAAAACCCTCTGTTGAAAAAATGAAAATTAAGGACATTTTAGGTTTAAAACAAGAAGCCGATCCTGTTTCGCACCCTAGAAAGCAAAAAACGTTATCTTTGAGTAGAACAAAACAATCACAATTTGATAAAAGCTAAGCTGAGAGAGAGCGTTTATCTTAAAAAATAAAATTTCTTCTTCTTGCTTTCTTAAAAAAACTTATGTATAATAAAACACGTACGAAAGGAGTATTTTTATATGGCAAAAAATACAGAAAAAATAACAATTGAAATTAAAGGCGAAGCTTGGGAAAAAGCTTTGGATAAAGCATTCAAAAAGAATGTAAAAAATGCTAAAGTAGATGGTTTTAGAAAAGGAAATATTCCTAAAGATATTTATTTAAAAAACTATGGTATTCAATCTTTATTTGAAGAAGCTTACTTAAGCGTTGTTGATGAAGCTTTTAAAGAAGCTGAAGGAAAAACAAAAATTAAAGCAGAAATTCAACCAACCGTTGATATTAAAAAAATTGATGAAGAAGGTCTTACTTTAGAGTTTAATTTTATTGGTAAACCGGAAGTTAAATTAGGACAATATAAAGACTTAAAAGTAAAAAAAGAAGAAGTTACGGTTTCTAAAGAAGAAGTCGATAAGAAAATCAATGAACTTCGTGAACAATTTGCTGATATCACAGTAAAAGAAGATGGTGTTGTTGAAACAGGCGATACCGCTGTTATCGATTTTAAAGGTGAAGTTGGTGGTGAACCTTTAGAAGGGGGTAATGGTGAAAATTATCCATTAGAAATAGGTACAAATACTTTTATTCCTGGTTTTGAAGATGGTGTTTTAGGTATGAAAGTGAATGAATCAAAAGATTTACACTTAAAATTCCCTGAAAACTATACAAAAGACTTAGCTGGTAAAGAAGTTGTTTTCCATGTTACTTTAAAAGAAATTAAATCAAGAATTTTACCAGATATCGATGATGATTTCTTTGCTGATTTAGGTTATGACAAAGTAACAAATGCTGAGGAACTTGCTTCTGAAGTAGAAAAAACCATTAAAGAAGATAAAGAGCAAGAAGAAAAAAATCGTTTCTTAGAAGAAGTTTTAAATAAAGTGGCTGAAAAAGTAGAAGTAGAAATTCCAGAAGAAATTATTGATGATGAAGTTCATCGTATGATTCATCAATGGGAAGAGCAATTAAAATCTCAAGGTTTAACTCTTGACCAATACATGGAATTTACAGGTGCCACTCATGAAGATATGCATAAACAAATGGAACCAGAAGCAACTCGTCGTATTAAATATCGTTACATGTTAGAAGCCGTTTGTGAAGCTGAAAAAATTGATGTAACTGAAGAAGAAGTTGATAAAGATATTGAAGAAATGTCTACAAATTATGGTATTTCTAAAGAAGAACTTATTGATGCCTTTGGTGGTAAAGAAGTTTTAGCTTATGATTCTAAAATGCGTAAAACGTTAAAATTCTTAGAAGAAAATAATTAATAGGGGAGCGTTTGCTCTTCTTTTTTGTGTCTTTGTGTGGTAGAATGTTTCTCGGATGTGATTAGATGAGTACACAAGAATTTGATTATTATTTACCAGAGGAACTTATTGCTCAAACACCATTAAAGGATCGTTCCTCTTCTAGATTAATGACGTTAAATCGTTATACGGGTGAAATTTCTCATAAACATTTCACGGATATTTTAGATTATTTAAAAAAAGGAGATGTCCTTGTTGTTAATGATACAAAAGTTATTCCTGCCCGTTTAATTGGTGAAAAAGAAGATACGAAAGCTTTAATTGAACTTCTTTTATTAAAAGATTTGGGAAATGATACTTGGGAATGTTTATCAAGACCTTTTAAACGTTTACATGTTGGTACGAAAGTGAGATTCGGAAATCTTTTAGAAGCTACGGTTATCGAAAAAAAAGAAGAAGGTATTGTACATGTAAAGTTTGCTTACCAAGGTATTTTCTTAGAAATATTGGATAAATTAGGTGAAATGCCTTTACCTCCTTATATCCATGAAAAATTAGAAGATAAAGATCGTTATCAAACTATTTATGCTAAAAACTTAGGAAGTGCCGCAGCTCCTACAGCAGGGCTTCATTTCACAAAAGAATTATTAGAAAAAATAAAAGAAAAAGGTGTTATTTTAACAACGGTTACTTTGCATGTCGGTCTAGGTACTTTTAGACCGGTGGAAGTAGATGATGTTAAAAAGCATCATATGCATAGTGAATATTATGAGATGAGTGAAGAAACCGCGAATATATTAAATCAAGCCAAAAAAGAACATCGCCGGATTATCGCCGTTGGAACGACATCAACAAGAACTTTAGAAACGATTATGAAACTTTATGGTGAATTTAGAAAATGTCATGGTAATACGGAAATATTTATTTATCCCGGTTTTGAATTTAAGGCGATAGATTGTTTAATTACCAACTTTCATTTACCAAAAAGTACCTTAGTAATGCTTGTGAGTGCGTTTTCTAAAAAAGAATATATTTTAAAAGCCTATGAAGAAGCTGTTAAAGAAAAATATCGTTTCTTTTCCTTTGGAGATGCCATGTTTCTTTGGACGGATCAAGTATGAAAGATTATGATTTAAAATCCTTTTTTTCTAAAGGTTTTTCTCTTACTTTAGATCTTCTTTTATTAAAATATACAGAATATTTAATAAGAAAATATCCTTTAAGTAAAAAGGAAATTCTCGTTTATTTCGTCTTTAATGGTTTTGCCTTATGGCATACGAAAGAAGCTTTTCAAACACCTTTGACGCTTAAAAAGCCAAAATCTCCTAAATAAAGCCTTGCCTTAGTTAAAAAAAAGTGCTAGTATTAATTCATAAATCAATTATCAAAAGACAAGACAAAGGCCTCCTTTTTTTAAAGAGAGTCTAGGAAGGTGGAAACTAGATAAAAAGAGCCTTATGTTACTCCTTTTGTATGAGACCTAATAAGGTACGGGTAATTCCGTTAAAGATAATAAAGTGAAAAAAAGGATGGTACCGTCAAACAGACTCCTACAAAATACGGTATCATCCTTTTTTTAAAGGAAAGATGGATATGGGAAAAAAAGATTATCGTTATGTCGTATCGGTGTATCGTTTTATGCAGTGTTGTGGTCTATTATGTACCAAAAAGCCTAATATATTAGTTTCGCATGAAATTATGATGCGTAAACTAAGACTTAGACATTCTAAGATGCCGGATAAATGTGTGCTTCCAAAAAGAGCTTGCCGTCAAACCGTTAAAAATGATCTGATTAAGACGGGCGAGATTGTTCTTGTTGAAGATGATTATGGTGTCAAACTTCCTTATTATGCACCACAAGAGGTTTTAGCGTTACCAAGTGTATCTCAAGAAGAATTGGCAAAAAGACGACAAACTATTTTAGACCAGTATCAAAATGAAACTAAGCCAATGTCTTTAGGTGAAAAAAGGTATTTACTACGTAAAGCTAAAAAGCTTAAAGAAGAACAAGAAAAAAGAGAAGCTTTAAAATTAACAAAAGAAAGAGAGTAAATAGAAGTGAAAAATATTAAAGAAGATGCTTATTTAAGCAAAATTAATCATAGCTGTGCTCATGTACTTGCACAAGCAGTTAAACATTTATATCCAAACGCCAAGTTCTGGGTAGGACCTGTTATTGAAGAAGGATTTTATTATGATATCGATTTAGGTGATATTACTTTAAATGATGAAGATTTAGAAAAAATTTCTAAAGAAATGAAGAAAATCATTAAAGATGGTAAACGGATTGTTCGTCATGAGATTACGAAAGAAGAAGCTTTAGAAATGTTTAAAGATGATCCTTATAAGATTGATTTAATTGAAAATATGGGAGAAGATGAAATTATTTCTTGTTATTCCCAAGGTGATTTTACAGATCTTTGTCGTGGCCCTCATGCCGATACGGTAAAAGAATGTAAATACTTTAAACTTTTAAAATTTTCCGGAGCCTATTATAAAGGCGATGCCAAAAATAAAATGCTTCAAAGAATTTATGGTATTTGTTTTGCAAATGAAGAAGATTTAAACGAACATTTAGCTATGCTTTTAGAAGCCAAAGAAAGAGACCATAGAAAACTTGGTAAAGACTTAGGAATCTTTATGTTTTCTGATTTAGTAGGGAAAGGATTACCTATGTGGTTACCGAATGGTTTTATCGTTCGTCGGGCTTTAGTCGATTATATTACCGATAAAGAACTTTCCCATGGCTATAAACACGTTATGACTCCATCCCTTGGTACAGTAGATCTTTATAAAACGAGTGGGCACTGGGATCATTACAAAGAAGATATGTTTCCTGCTATGGAACTGGATAATGAGTCTTATGTATTAAGACCAATGAATTGTCCTCATCACATGATGATGTTTAAAAACTCTTTACATTCTTATCGTGATCTTCCTTTACGTATTGCTGAAATTGCTAACGATTTTAGATATGAAGCGAGTGGTGCTGTTTGCGGTCTTGAAAGAACCAGAGCTTTCACACAAAATGACTCTCATATTTTCTGCACGAAAGAGCAAATAAAGGTAGAATTTAAAGCTGTTATTGATTTGATTTTAGATGTTTACAAAGACTTTGGCTTTAAAGATTATCGTTTTCGTTTATCCCTAAGAGATAAAAATGATACCGAAAAATATTTTGGCAATGATGAATTATGGGCAAAAAGTGAACAAGAACTTAGAGAAGTATTAGAAGAAATTCATGCCGATTATTATGAAGCTGAAGGAGAAGCTGCCTTTTATGGCCCTAAGTTAGATATCCAAGTTAAAAGTGCTCTTGGTCATGATTTTACTTTGTCAACCGTCCAACTAGATTATCAATTACCAGAAAGATTTGATTTAACTTATATTGATGAAAATGGGGAAAAACAAAGACCAATTGTTATTCATAGGGCTATCCTAGGTTCTTTAGATCGTTTTATGTCTTTCTTACTTGAAGAAACGAAGGGTGTTTTACCTTTATGGCTTTCACCTGTTATGGTAAATGTTATTCCGGTCAATATTGATTATCATTTTGATTATGCTAAAAAAATAGAAGACCTTTTATTAAAAGAACATATTCGGGTTGAATTAGATAGTAGAAATGAAAAGTTAGGTTACAAAATGCGTGAATCTGTTATGAAAAAAATACCTGTTACTTTAATTTTAGGACAAAAAGAAGTAGTTGAAAATTTGATTAGTTACCGTGAATATGGTAGTGAAGAAACGCATACATTAAGTTATGAAGAATTTATTTCTTACCTAAAAGAAAGGATTGAAAATAAAAAATAATGAAATCATCTTCTTTAGTTCAGTCGTATTTTATTTTAAATAATTTAGATATATGTTTAAAGGATACTTTCGTGCCACCAAGTATCCTTTCTAAACTTCATAATATAGAGTTTCCTTCTTATGTTTATCAAGATATGAAAACAACGAAAAATACTCAGGCTATAACTTTTTATCTGATTGATGATTCCCAAAGTTTAAATCTTACTTTCTTATATTTAAAAGAAAAACTTTGTCATATTTCTTGTAAATATGTTGATTCCATACGTCTAGAAAGTGAAGATATTGGCATTTACTATGGCAAAGAAGGTCAAGTAAAAGAAAGGATTTTAAAACTTTGTGAGAAAGAAACCGAAGAAGTGAATACCTATTTAGAAGGAAAATTACAGGATACGTGGCATAATGAATGTGATACTAAAGAAGTAAATAAAAGTTTTAAACTAGAAAAAAGAATGGGGTAAATATGAAGATTGGTAAAACAGCCATTTTTCTTATTGGAAAGGATAAAGCAGAGGTATGTTTTAAAAAGAAGGGATATAATTATCATCTCGATCATTTTTTAGCACTTGCTAAAAAGAATAAGAAAATGCGCAAAATTATAAATAAATTTGATATGGAAACATTAAAAAATAAACCTGCCTTGGTACAAGAAACGATTGTTAAAGCTCTTGTCGAAGAGGGTTATATTGTTTTTGCTAATTTTGCACCCCAAATAGAAGGAGAAACCTTTTTATTTATGGGCTACGTTCCAAAGGATATTGTACCTTTCCAAGAAGAATACTTAAAAGATTTAAAAAAGGAAAAAATGGAACTTCTAGAACTGGGGATATTAAATGATTTAGGAAACTTTGAAGCTTTAAATGAAGGTTTGTCTTTTAAAGAAAGTATTGATGACTATCTAAAAATTGTGGGGGTTTCCAAGTCACTATAAAAGGAAGTAGAAGTATATGGATTATTATTTAAATCAAAAAGGATCTTTGTCTCCTTCTAAGGGATATCCGACTCTTTTTAAAGATCCCTCAGATATTCGTAATTATGCGGTAGCCTGTCTTTATAAAGATGGCCAAGATCGTGTTTTAAGAAGCGAACATCTTCGTTATCATTATCTCGCTTTAAGAGCTCTTTTCACTCAAACCAAAGAGCTTAGAAAATACATTTCCCATCTTTCTATGATTGATGAATTATTTTTTGATGCTTCAGCGTCTTTTTGTAAAAATAATGGTGTTTTATGGTGTGCGAATGCTCCCGATAGATACGAAAGAGAAAATAGTAATTTTTTATATTTACCCGCAGAACTTGATGCGTATCAAAAAGAAGAATTAAGATATCAATACCCTTATTTGTGTCAAGAGGATTTTATTTATATTGTAAAGTATGATCCTGGATTTGATATGCTAATTGAATTAAATGGCAGAAATCCTGAAAATTATCAAAAGATTTTGGAAAATGTGCTATAATAAGTGAAGAAAGCGAAAGAAAGACTAGTAATAAAATTATTTAGTTTAGAAAGACTGTGGAAGATGCAAACAGTTCTAAAAATTTTATGAATCTCCTTTCTAGTGAAATTAATCATTTCCGGAGTTAACTCCGTTATCAAAAGAAAGTTAAAATAAGGATGGCACCGTCTTAAAGACTCCTTTAAGGTAGGCCACCTTTTTTTGAAAGGAAAAAGGCCATGTTTACTAAAGAAGAATACAGCTATTACAGAAATTTACCTATTTATAAACGATCGCAGGAGCTTGTGGAAGTTTTATTTAAAGACAAAATAGATAAATCTGGTACTAACTACATGAATCATTTAAAACATGTTAGCCAAGATTTTACGTCTTTACGTATGCAGTCTTTAGGTCTTTTACATGATGTCTTAGAAGATACGGATATGACAGCGAAAGATCTTTCTTGTCTAGGGTATGATGAAAACTTTATCAAAACACTTGAAAATTTAACGAACACATCAGAAACCTATGATAAATATATAGATAAGCTTATATTAACAAATGATAAAGAAGCTTTTGAAATAAAAATGAAAGATCTCCTTAATAATCTTGATTTAACACGACTTAAAAAAGTGACAACAAAAGATATTGTACGTTCTAAAAAATATGTAAAGGCTTATGTAAAAATTATAAAAAAAATGGAAGGTGAAGAAATATGATAGATATAAAATTAATTAGAGAAAACAGAGAAATGGTGAAAGAAAACATCAAAAAGAAATTTCAAGATGAAAAATTAGGTTTAGTTGATGAAGTTTATGAACTTGATAAAACTTTTAGGGAAACACAAGCCAAAAAAGATACCTTGAAAGCTTCTAAAAATAAATTAAGTGGCGAAATTGGTAAATTAATGCAAGAAAAAAAAGTGGAAGAAGCCGGTAAGATTAAAGAAGACATTCTTAAAATGAATGAAGAAATAGAAGACCTTGAAAAACGTCAAGAAATATGTGAAAAAGAAATCAAAGAAAGAATGATGGTCATTCCTCAAATAATGGATCCATCTGTACCTATTGGTAAAGATGATACCTGTAATGTTGAAGTAGAAAGATTTGGCGAACCAGAAGTTCCTTCTTATGAAATTCCGTATCATGCAGATATTATTGAGTCTTTTGATGGCATGGATAAAGAGGCTGCCGGAAGAACAAGTGGCCAAGGTTTCTATTATTTAATTGGCGATGTGGCACGTCTTCATGAAGCTATGCTTTCCTATGCTCGTGATTTTATGATTAATGCCGGTTTTACTTATGCGATTCCTCCTTTTATGATCCATAGTGATGTTGTTACAGGTGTTATGTCTTTTCCAGAAATGGAAGCTATGATGTATAAAATAGAAGGGGAAGATCTATACCTTATTGGTACCAGTGAACATAGTATGATTGGCAAATTTAAAGATCAAATTATTAAAGATAGTGAACTTCCTATTTGTATGACAAGTTATTCTCCTTGCTTTAGAAAAGAAGGTGGATCCCATGGTCTTGAAGAACGTGGTTTGTACCGAGTTCATCAATTTGAAAAACAAGAAATGATTGTTATCTGTGAACCAGAAGAAGCTATGGATTGGTATAACAAAATGTGGCGTTTAACCGTAGAATTTTTTAGAAGCCTAGATGTTCCTGTTCGTCAACTTGAATGTTGTTCAGGTGATCTTGCTGATTTAAAAGTAAAATCTTGTGATGTTGAAGCATGGAGCCCAAGACAACAAAAATACTTTGAAGTAGGAAGTTGTTCAAACTTAGGAGATGCTCAAGCAAGACGTCTTGGCATTCGTAAAAAAGGTGAAAAAGGAACCTATTATTTAAATACTCTTAATAATACTTGTGTGGCTACACCAAGAGGACTTATCGCTGTTATTGAAAACAATTACCAAGAAGATGGTAGTGTTAAAGTTCCAAGAGTTTTACAACCTTACATGGGTGGTTTAGAAGTTATTAAACCTAAAAATAAATAAATTTATATGAAGAAAGATGATGAAAAATTCATCTCTTTTTAATGTTGATTTTAACACTAAAGTAATTTTTATTAAACAGTACTCAGAAAACTTTATAAGCCTGTTTTTTTTATAATTGTAAAACGTAAGATCAAAAATATGTATTAATTTATTTAATAAAAAGTACCAATTGGTACTATCAATGTGGCATAATGTATTTCGTAATAAATACGACAGTTTAAAAAGAATAAAGTGTTACATACTAGGAATAAAGGAATTTTATGTTTATGGAAAAACAAAAGAAAAGTATACTACTCGTTAGCACTCTATTAATAGTCCTTGTGACTGTTATAGGTGTCACTTAAGCTTTATGGACACTAAATTTAACTCAAACAGGACAAAATGATATTATTTCATCCGAAGAGGAATCCGTGCTTCTTTTTTACAGGTGTCACATTTAAACACAAAATATTTTTTCAAGGATAAGGAATAGTTAATTTCATCGACTGATTTTTCTTGTGTCCATCCTTTTTGTCGACGATATTTTTTTATATTTTTCCTTATTATTTCATAGATATAATTTTCATCTTCATTTTTAAATTTCATTTTTACTCCTCAATTTTACTTCAAAAAGTTATAAAATTATTATCCTACAAATATAGTGGATTGTTTATTTACTTTTAGTGAATAATAGGAGCCAATGTGACAAATGTCGTGCAATTTTACCTTTGAAAGGTAGATGGGTTGTGCTATAATGATGGGGAATAGAGAAGTATCTAAAGAGGGTTTATAGTTTATAGTCTTATTGCATTTGCTTTTCTTTTCAAATTATTTTAAGAAAGAGGTAATTTATGGGATTTATTAAAGCGTTTTCGGGTGCTTTAAGTGGCACTTTTGCGGATCAATGGAAGGATTTTTATGGTCCAAGCCAAGGAGTTCCAGCAACCGCGGCTATTTATCAAGCTGTACCAATGGGCACGAATGCCGGACGTGGTGAAAATTATAAAGGCTCTGAAAATATTATTACAAATGGAAGTAAAATAATTGTTCCTGAAGGATCTGCCCTTATTACATTGCAAGATGGGCAAATTACAGGTATGATTGCTGAACCAGGCGGATACGAATTTAGAAGTGATGATCCAAATTCAAGATCAATTTTTAGTGGCGATGGACTACTTTCTTCAACAATCGGACAATCTTGGGAAAGATTTAAATTTGGTGGTCAACCAAGTGCTCAACAATTAGCTTTTTATGTTAATTTAAAAGAAATTCCAAACAATAAGTTTGGTACACAAGAAAAGATTCGATTTTTTGATTCTTATTTAAATGCTCAAGTAGCGGTTATTGCTCGTGGTATTTATTCTTTAAAGATCACAGATCCATTATTATTTGTTAAAAACTTTGTACCAATGAGTTATTTACAACCTAATGCGGCTATGTTTGATTTTGCTGATATGGATAATGATGCAGCTAACCAATTATTTGGTGAAGTAATTGGATGCTTACAACCTGCTTTATCACAATATACAAGTAGTAAAGAAAACAGTATTATCAAAGTTCAAAGTGATCAATTTTCTTTTGCTAGATCATTATCAAGTGTTGTAGAAGAAGCTTATCAATGGAAAAGTTCTCGTGGTTTAGAAATTGTTAAAGTTTCTATGACAGGCTTAGATTACGATGAAACAACCCAAAAACTTGTTGATAGAGTAGCTGAAGCGGATGCCTTTACAGGAGCACGTGGTAATACTTTTATGCAAATGTCTGCAGCTCGTGGTATTGAAGCGGCTGGTCAAAATGGTGGTGGAACCAATATGGCCTTTTTACAAATGGGAATGAATGCAGCGGGTTCTATGATGGGATCATTAAATCAACCTCAAACTGTTCAAACACCTGTTACTGAACCGGTAGAACCTGCACAAATAAGCCCAACTGATGCTTCTACTGAAAAATTATTAAATGCTAAAAAATTATTAGATGCTGGTGCGATTACCCAAGAAGATTACGACAAATTAAAAATGCAAATATTAGGTATATAGCCTATGCAAAATGGTAGTAATGAAACAATAATTATCCAAACGGATAAGAATGCCAAAGATGGTCAAAATAAATGCCCAAAGTGTGGTGCAACAGATATCCAGACCAATCCCCATACCGGCAAATTAAGATGTAATTACTGTCGTTATGAGTTTATGTCTTCAAAAGTAGAAGGTATGGTGGAAGATATTAGTAGCTTAACAGGCCAAGTGATTGGCTCAGGAGCGCAAAATATCATCGCGGATACGAAAGACGTTTTAACTTTTAAATGTAGTAGTTGTGGAGCAGAAGTTGTTATTGATACGGCTTCTTCTTCTCAGGCTCGCTGTCATTGGTGTCGAAGTACTTTATCGGTTAACCAACAAATACCAAATGGAAGTATTCCAGATGTTGTTTTACCATTTAAGGTAACAAAGGATATCGCCAAAGTGGAAATCGAAAAATTTGTAGGTAAAAGAAAATTTTTTGCCAATCCTAAATTTAAAGAAGAGTTTACAACGAATAATATTATGGGGGTTTATTTCCCTTATATGTTAATTGATGTAAATGCTCATGCATCGTTAAGTGGTCGTGGTGAAATACAAACAAGAAAATATTATAAAGGAAATAACAACAATCAAACGACGTATTATGATGCCGATTTATATGATGTTTCACGGGACTTTGATCTAACCATCAATGGCTTATCCATTGAATCTAATTTGGAACGATTAAATACGGTTTCTTCTCATCAAACTAACAATATCATTAATGCTATTATGCCTTTTGATGTAGAAAACTGTGTTTCTTATGACGCTAACTTTTTAAGAGGTTATACCTCAGAAAGAAGAAATGCTAATATTTCTGAACTTCAAAGTGTGGTGGATGAACAAGCCAAAGACGTTGCACGTTTTGCTGCTAATGAAACATTAAAAGAATATGACAGGGGTGTGGCTTGGTCAAGAGAGTCTTTTGATATAAAAGGAGAGCAGTGGAAGTCTGCTTATTTACCTGTATGGCTTTATAGTTATCAAGAAGTTCGAAATGATCAAAAAATTCTACACTATGTTGCTGTGAATGCTAGAACAAAAGAAACGATGGGTAGTGTTCCTATTCATATGCCAAAACTTCTTTTGGTTTCCTTCTTAGTTGAAATATTAGGCTTTTTAGCTATGTATTTTGTGGATTGGGAATATAATTACTTATTTTTATTAGCGGGTATTATTTATTTTATTGTCATTTATATGCGATATCGAAATGCGGATGCAAGACATACTTATGAAAAAGATACAAAAACAAATATGACAAATTTACAAAAGCAAGACCTATTTGTAACAAATTTAAAGGGTCTTACTAATTCAACTATGAATGGAGCCAATAACAAACGAGTGAATGGCTTTGCTATGCAAAATCGTATGTCTCAAACAAATACCCCAAAAGATAAGGGAGACGTCCAATGATTTGTCCAAATTGTAAAAATACGCTTAATGAGGGTATGACATTTTGTACTTACTGCGGTATAAATTTAGGAAACGCTTTAAATCAAATGTCTCAACAAACTTTAAATACGAATCATTCCAACAAGAAAAATAATCAAGTCTTTATCGCTCTTGCTGTTGTTATCGTTTTGGTTATTTTAGGTGTCGTTGTCGCTAATATCTTTGTCAAAAAGAATGTCCATACCGAAAATAATGTCGAAATCACAACAGGTGATATAACCGGAAAAGTAGATAAAAATACAAATTTAACGTATGATGCTTCGGGTTCCTTTTTAATGTATATTGAAGATATTTTGTATCCATCTGATGGATCTGTTATGGTAAGAGTGTGTTCATTTTTTAGAGGGTGTGAGGGCGAACAAAAAACATACATTATCCCCTTATATTTAGGGGATTCAGATGTCCTTGTAACTCAGTTGGATAGAGTAACGACCTCCTAAGAGTGTGTTCATTCTTAGAGAGCAAAATTAGGACAAATAGAAATGTTAATTATTCCCTTTATTTAAAGGGAAATCAATGTCTCCATAGCTCAGATGGATAGAGCACAGACCTCCTAAGTCTGGTTTTGGCCGAGTTCGAGTCTCGGTGGGGACACCAGAATGCTCATAAAGTCTTGAAATCCTTGGGTTTCGAGGCTTTTTTCGTTTACTCGAAAAGTGATACAAAGTGATACTGAGTGATATGACATAATATATGTGTCGGCACTTTTTACGGCACCTCTTTTGATAACATCAACTATCTCCAATATGGCATAAAATATATCAAAAAGTAGCTGCTTAATTTTTAGTAGGACTTTCTATCACTAGAATTTACAATAATTTTAATATTTATAATAAAATAAATTATATAGAGTATATTATTACTTTTATATTAAATTTACTTAATAGTATACAAGTAAGTTATATAATATAAAATAAGTATTATATTATATAGCGTTAAACGTGAAATTTGACAAAATGCCTATAATTTGTTATATTAATATCACTTTGAAAGGGAGAGATTATTATGTTTAAACTAATAATTACAAATTTACATCATCATAATAGTCTGCACTTGAACCAACGACATAAAAAAATCGTTATATGGTACAAGTGCTATTTGTAGTGCTTGTATCTAGCTATAAATAATCTGTTATGAGAAGCTATACAAGTACTATTGTATAGCTTTTTATATTATGAAAATTAGAAAAGAGGATTATTTATGAAAATACAAAATGTAAAAGGTGGTTATGATTTTTTACCTAAAGAACAAAAAATTAGGGATTATATTAATAGTATTATTATAAAGAATTTTCAAGAATATGGATTTAACTCTATTGAGACACCTATTTTATGTTATTATGATATGCTATCAGATAAATATGATGAAAACAACGATATATTAGAAGAAATATATAAATTATCAGACCAAGGAAATCGTGAATTAGGTTTACGATATGATTTAACAGTACCATTTGCAAAATTTATAGCATTAAATAAAAACAATATTAGTTTTCCATTTAAACGATATGAAATATCTAAAGTGTTTAGAGATGGTCCGGTTAGAGTTGGAAGAGATAGAGAATTTACTCAATGTGATGCAGATGTAGTTGGAATAAAAGGACAATATATAGAAGCAGAACTATTATCTCTATTTGTTAAAACTTTTAAAGAATTAAATATAGATGTTTATATAAAGTACAATAGCAGAAACTTGATGACAGGACTTATTATTGAATCTGGCATAGAAGAAGATTTAGTTCCAAATGTTACAACAATAATAGATAAGAAAGATAAATTAACTACTCAAGAGTTTATTGGTATGCTAGAAGAGTTAGGTTTAGATAAAACTCAAATAGAAAAACTTTCTAAAAATTTCAATTTGACACTTGAAGAGTTAAAAAGCAAATACACTAATAGTTCTAATGAGCAAATATTACTAGGTATAGAAGAAGTAGAAAATTTATTTTACTATCTATCTAAAATAAATATAGATAATATATGTCGTTTTGATATAACTCTTGCTAGAGGTCAAAATTATTATACTGGAAATGTTTTTGAAGTATATGACGAAAAACAAAGAGTTAAAGGTAGCATTGCTGCCGGTGGTAGATACGATAAAATGATAGGAAATTTTATTGGTGATGGCGAAGAATATCCAACTGTTGGAATTAGTTTCGGGCTATCTGCTATATATGAAATATTAAAAAATGAAATATCTGATTCAATTTCAAATACCGAATTCTATATTGTACCAATGGGAACTGAAATAGAATGTTTAAATATAGCAAATGCCTTACGTAGTAATGGCTATAAGGTTGAAATAGAAATGACTAATAGAAAATTAAAAAAGAGTTTAGAATATGCAAATAAGCAAAATATTAAATATGTTATAGTTGTAGGTTCTAATGAAGTTGAAAATGGTATAGTCACAATTAAAGATATGTTTAGTGGTAATAACATTGAGGTAAAAGTCAATGATATTATAGATTACAAATTTATGTTAGGGGGTAAATAAAATGACAAACAATGAATTAATGCAAATTAAAGATTATAAAGAAAGATTTGCTATGACTAGAAAAGAAGTTATTGGTGAATCTTGTAGAGATGTTGTAGAAAGACAAGTAAGTATTAGAAAGTTTGCTTTAGACTATTTAGAGAATGATGGGTTTAATATTGAAGACCAAGGTACTCAATATCTTGCTTCGCTTATAACTTTGTTATACCATGAAAGAAAATTATATAGAAGAAAAGATATAAAAGATAAAGCATACTACTGGAATCTAAACGATTGGAACAATGAACATTTTGGTATGTTAGGTAATACAAAGGAAAACGTTATCAATGCTATATTAAGTTCTATAGGTACTAACGATATGGAGAACGGACCTATTGACGAACTTGTTTATGAAATGGCAAATTCTATAATATATCGTTATAATCGTGATGAACGTAGAGTTAGATACGAAAAACTTTTAACTAGAAGATAGGAAGGCTTATGTCTTCTTATTTTTTTTAACAGAAATTTGAGTTTTGGTCGTTTAGCTCTACTATATAGTATATATTAAGGAGTATTTATATATATTATAGTAATATATAATACCTTCTGTTAAGTATTATAAGAAAAGAGAAAGATTAATTATCCCCCTAAGCAATTTTATTATTCACTTCGTTCATAATAAAATTGTTCCCCCTTCTTGATAGAAAGAGAAAAGAAAATCGGTCGAGTCAATTTGGGGTTACCATTGGTTTTTGAGAACAAAATATCAATTTATACTAAACCCCACCCGGGGTAGTTTTATTTGAAGCAAAATCAGGTATCTCTCTGTTACAAAAGACTTCTGGAATAGAATTAGTCTAGTCTTTTATAAAAGTGTCTGTATTGGCTTAAAAACATGTAAAAACAGGTATGTACAGAAACAAGTGTTCGTGTCGATTTTAGACACGATTTTTTTGTGCAGCAAACGATAGTTAGCTGCTGTTAAAACCACGTGCTATGCACGTGCGAACCGAAGAGCGATGGCGTTGTATAGCAAAAATAGCTCTCCTTTTGATATGATAGAAGAGGTCTGTCAGCCAAATCTAAAAATCGAAAGGAGA
>CAKOQM010000004.1 GCA_934101275.1 uncultured Bacilli bacterium | reverse complement strand
TAAGTCTGAAGGAAAAGAAGAAGGCAAAAAAGAACGAAGTATCGAGATAGCCAAAGAGATGCTTAAAAGAAATATTCTTATAAATGATATAACAAGTATCACGAATCTTTCTGAAGAAGAAATTTTAAAATTAAAAGAAACTATGTCGTAATATAAAATAGGCTTTATGAAAAGGTCTATTTTTTTCATAGCTTTATTTTTATAAAAATATAAATTTTATATATTATTCATCTTATTAATTTTTTGTTAGAAAAAAGTGTAAACTTTACATGAAATTCAAGCTTTTTTGAACTTTTTTCAAAGAAAAAAAAGGAAATCAAAGATTTTTTTTGAATATATAAGTAGAAGGATAATTTTGGTGACAGCAAAGTTGGTCTTCTTAGAAGGCGAGGAATTATGATATCCGAATTACAAGAAAAGAAAAAATTTTACACGTGTCGTTATGACAGGACATTTAAGGAGGTGTTTTTAAAAGAAGAAAATGAAGATTTATTAATAACTCTACTTGAGTTTACTTTAAATCTGAAAATCTTTGAAATTCAAAGATTAAACGTAGAAACCCTACAAGGTAATATAGGAACGAGAAAAAAGTATTGTGACTTACTTTTAAAAACCGATCAAGGTTATATTGGTATTGAGATTAACTCCGAAAGAAAAGATTACCTTCATTGTCGTAACTTAGCTTTTTTATGTAACGTTTATAGTCGTTATACTTTAACAGGTGAAATGTATTCTGAAGATACTTTAATTATTCAATTAAATCTTACCTATGGCATGTTAAAAAATGATGATAAAATTTGTCGTACGTATATGCTTACAGATGGCGAAAAAAACTTTGTTCGTAATTTTAAAATTGTCGAATGGAATATGGACAAAGTCTTAAATTATTGGTATGCTAAAGACGAAGTAAACATTGAGAAATTCAAGTATTTAATTATGCTTGATTTAAATGAAGAAGACTTGGCAAAGTTACCAAGGGATGGAAAGGTGATCAAATTTATGAATGAAGTTAAAAAAGTAAATGAAGACCCAGAATTCTTTAGTTATATGACCAAAGAAGAAGATGAAGAAAAATGCCGGATGACTGAACTTAAAGAGGCTATAGATGCAGGAATTGATATTGGTAAGTCTGAAGGAAAAGAAGAAGGCAAAAAAGAAGGTAAAAAAGAACGAAGTATCGAGATAGCCAAAGAGATGCTCAAAGCAAATGAATCAATGGAAAAAATAATTCAGTTTTCAAAATTGTCAAAAGAAGAAGTAGAAAAAATAAAAAATGAGAATGTTGTTTAATTAATCGAGTTAGAATAGATCATCTAGTGGTTTATTCTTTTTGTTATGTTTATTGCATAAAACTTTGATGTAAATTTGCAGTATACAACAAGTAATGAATTTGAATATAAGTTTTTCAATATTTATGAAATCACTTGTATAATGTGTCATTTTTTGTTTTAAAGTAAGCTTTTCAGACATAAATTTATCTAATCTAACAAGGTTAAATATTGCTTTTCTAAACCAGTGTTCTTTTTACATTTAAGGAAAAATTTGGTACAATGATTTAAGGTAAGGAGTATTCAAAATGGCAAATTTAGAACAAAGTTATTTAAAAACATTTGATGAAGAAAAATTAAAGAAATATCATCTAACTAAAGAAGACCAACAAAAGATTGTAGACTTAGTAAATAAAGGCATAGAAAAACAACTTTATACGGATACTAAGGATTTTCAGCACGATTTAAAACATATTGAAAAAGTCCTTTCTTATATCAAAATGATGTTAAATGAAATGCCAAATCGTGAAGTAGATGAAAATACTTTACTATTAGCAGGACTATATCATGATATAGGAAAAACAGTAGGTGCTTCCGGTAAAAAACATGGTAAAGTAGGTGCTGAAAAATTTATTAAAAGAATAGGAAATAAGATGGATACTAAAGAAGCTTTAAAAATATCATTACTTATTTGTCAGCATGCCAGTGAAGAAGATAAAATAGAATTTGTCAATACTCCTTTTTCTTTAGAAGAACAGAAAGAAATTCAAAAAATGTCGGATATTTTAAAGGATGCCGATGCCCTAGATAGGAATCGGCTTAATTATCCATCTCCTTTGGGTGGTTGTGATGTGAATAAGTTAAGAACCGAAGAAGGAAAGAAAATTTATTCCATAACTAACGATTTTTATATGGACTATAATTTAGCTATTATTCATGAAAGAGAAAGAAAAAAACAAACTAAAATTTTAAATAATTATGAATTATTAGGAAAATGGCTTTTAGAATGGTATAAAGGTGATATTAACATGTTTCATGCTTCCTTAGATCCTAGCATTGAGGTTTTATTGCCCAATGAAAGCACCCAAAAAGGAAGTTATGTTTATGCCGGAAAAGATCCTATAGATTGTTTTTCGATGGCATGTTTTCACTCATCAGCAATTTTTCCTCGTTGCA
The DNA here is from genome assembly GCA_934101275.1 of uncultured Bacilli bacterium. Classification (GTDB taxonomy): domain Bacteria; phylum Bacillota_I; class Bacilli_A; order RF39; family UBA660; genus Ventrenecus. The sequence goes on along the minus strand of CAKOQM010000004.1, from coordinate 45,885 downwards.
CCATCAATCAGAAAAAAGGTATTAAAGAAATATTTCCCGATTCCATCAAAAATACTTTAGAAGCTAAATATATTACGATTTATCATTTGCCAAACGAAGAATTTCATGAATATAAAAAAGATGTGACGTCTTCTCCAAGTGGCGAATGGGTTAGTGAAAATGCTGTCAAACCACTTTCACAAGTTTCTTTTAAAGCCCTTGATTTATTGAAATATTTTGAACATCTTGGTTTTATGAATATTATTCAAAATTACTCTTTTGAAAGTCAATTATCTTCTTTTTTAAAAGCTACAGAAATGTATATTTGGGGCATAAAAAGTTATCGTAGTGACCAAAGTGTAATGGATAAAAAATGGCTTACCTTTTCTAAAGCTATTCAATATTATTTTAAAAATGAAAATGTTTTAAATCTTTTTAATATGGTTAAAAATGATATTGACAATGAAATAACTACATACATTGAGGAGTTTAAAAATACAAATAAAAGAGAACCTGATTTTGATAATGAAAAGGAATGCTTAAAACCTTTGATTTCTGTTTATCGTCAAAAATATTTTGTTTACGACGATTTAAATCGGCAAAAAGTAAATTATGATTATTTAAATGAATTGTGTGTTCAAAATGAGTTTCCTTTTAAAATTGTAGATGGTAATTTACAAGAACAAGATATTTTAAAAAGAACGAATAAGATATCAGGATATATTAATGATTTTAGTATTATTTTTCTAACTATTTTTGTAGGAATTTTAATAGGTTTAATGTTTATGATAAAAGGTTAGAAAGTTAGAAAGGGGTTCTATGAAAATAGCGTTAATAAATGAGAACAGTCAAAAAGACAAAAATGAGTTTATCTATAAAATTTTAAATAAAGTCGCTTCTAAATATGGTCACGAAGTTTATAATTATGGTGTTAGTAATGATAAAGAATGTAGTATAGATTATGTTGGGGCTGGTATTTTGGCAGGACTTTTATTAAATAGTAAAGCTGTTGATTTTGTAATCACCGGATGTGCTTCTGGGATAGGCGTAACAATGAGTCTAAATGCTATGCCAGAGGTTTATGGGGGATATGTCGCGGATAATGTCGACGCCAAATTATTTTGCAAAGTAAACGCTGGAAATGCCATTGCCATTCCTTTTGGTAAATATTTTGGCACAGGTTCTGAATTTTTATTGGAAGGTATTTTTGAAACTTTATTTAGTACAGAGTTTTTAAGTGGTTATCCTCTCAAAAGAAAAGAAATTCAAAGTTTACAAAAGCAAGAACTTATTCATTTAAAACAAACAACCCAGATGGCAATGAGTGAAATATTAGAAGAATTAGACAGAGAGATGCTAAAGAAAATGATTTATAATGAATACTTTGAAGAAAATTTCTTTAAAAACTGTGACAATGAATTTTTATGTATTTTAGTTAAAAATATCTTTGATGAATGGGAAAGTATAGAAGAAAGTGAGTTGAACTAGACTTTCCTTTTTTATTTTGTTATAACAATTTTTCCAACAGGGGAAAATTATGACTTCTTATCTTCGCCTTGCAAATTATAAAATGGATGAATTTTTTTGTTATGAAACCGATTACGCTAAAAAGTATTATACAGATATTCAAAATTTTTTACAAAACAAGCTCGCTTATAAAAAAGTGATTACTTCGGATAAAGAAGCCATAAATGTAGAGCAAAAACTTATAAAATAGTTAAAAAGATAGACGAATATCTTTTTTTCTTTTATAATGAATTTAGAAGGGAAGAGGAATATGTTAAGAGTAAGTCATGTTACAAAGTATTATGACACCCATAAAGCCGTGGATGATTTATCATTCACTGTGAATGATGGTGAAATATTTGGTCTTTTAGGAGTCAATGGTGCGGGTAAAACAACGACGTTTCGAATGATTATTGGCCTTTTAAAACCCAACAGTGGAGAAATCACCCTAGATGATAAGCCCATCGATTATTCGGTAACCGATAAAATTGGCTTTTTGACGGAAGAAAGAAGTTTGCTTACCAAACTAACCGTAAAAGAACAAGTTATTTATTATGGCGTTTTAAAAGGAATGGATGAAAAAACAATTTTAGAAAGGTTGGATAATTGGTTAGAACGTTTTCATATTACTGAATATAAAAATAGAAAAATAAAAGAATTATCCAAAGGAAATCAGCAAAAAGTCCAATTTATTACAGCTGTGATAAACGAACCAAAACTTCTTATTTTAGATGAACCTTTTACCGGTTTAGATCCTATTAATGTAGAACTGTTTATGGAAGCCATCCAAGATTTTAAAAAGAAGGGATGTCGTATTATTTTTTCTTCGCACCGGATGGAACATGTGGAAATGTTTTGTGAAAAACTCGTTATCCTTGTGAAAGGAAAATCTGTTTTAGAAGGTGATTTAAAAGAAATTAAGAAAGATTACCGTAAGAAAACCATTCACATTATCGGGAATGTTAAAAAAGAGGCGTTAGAACACTTAGAAGGTGTTTCAAGTGTCACAGAAAATGCAGATGAAATGGTTGTTTCTGTTATAGAAGATAAGTATATAGATGCAGTTTTTGCGGAAGTTAAAAAAGGCAAACACATCACTAAATTTGCGGTATCTGATCCGAGTTTAAATGAAATTTTCTTAAGTAAAGTAGGTGAATCATATGAAGGCTAAACTTAAATTTTTAACAAAACAAAGTTTAAATAAGAAAATTAAAACCAAATGGTTTTTGGCGGTAAATATTCTTTTGCTTGTTCTTCTTATGATTATTACGAATATTGATCGTATTGTTACTTTTTTTGGCGGTGATTTTGAAGACGTTACCAAAGTATCTGTCATCGATGAGGTTGGAGGTTATGATTTATTTTTAAATTCTTTTTCTTCTTTAACAGATGATTTACAAGATACGTATCATTTTGAAGTTTCTAAAGCTTCTTCTTTAGAAGAAGAAAAAGAATCTTTAAAGGAAGATGAAAAAAAAATCATTGTTTATTTAAAAGAAAATAAAGAAAACTATTTAGAAGCGGAACTTATTAGTTTCGATGAATTAAAAACGATGGAAACTCAATTTTTAGAAAGTTCTATTAATACGCTGAAAAGTACCATGGCTATCATGCAAAGTGGTTTAACCGAAGAAGAAGTAAATAAATTAATGAATCCTGCTACGATTACACTTACCGTAACCAATGAAGAAAAAAGTAATATTAAAAATAAAGATTTAATTACCTCAGGAGTTATCTTAGTTGTTATTTTACCTTGTTTCTTTCTTATTTTAATGCTTGTTCAAATGATTGGTAGTGAAGTAAATGATGAAAAAACCACACGAAGTATGGAAATTATTATTTCTAATGTATCTCCGGAAACCCACTTTTTATCTAAGGTTTTCGCTTCCACTTTATTCGTTGTTATTCAAGGTGTCTTATTACTTTTATATGCCTTTGTTGCTGTCTTAAGTCGTTTTATCTTTGGCGGTGGGAATTTACTTAGTGGCATAGGTGAAGGCCTTTCTGGGAATGTTTCAACCATTATTTCAAGTTTACAAGAAAGTGGTATTTTAAATTTATTATTACAAGGACTTCCTTGGATACTTTTACTTTTCCTAGTTTCTTTTGTCCTTTATGGTATTGTTGCTGGGGTTTTAGCTTCTATGACTACCAGTATGGAAGACTTTCAACAACTTCAAACACCAATTATGTTGATTATAATGGTTGGTTATTACTTAGCTATTATGGCCAGTCAATTTGAAGGAGCGGCCTTTATAAAAGTTATGTCTTATGTCCCTATGTTAAGCTTTATGCTATCGCCTTCGTTGTTCTTACTTGGCCAAATAAGTATTTATAGTTTAGCTATTTCCACACTTATCAATATTTTATGTACGTTTATTATTTTTAAATATGGTTTAAGAATTTATAAAGTAGGTATTTTAAATTATTCATCCACCAAATTATGGAAAAAAATGTTTATTTCTTTAAAAAATAAAGATTAGAGGTAGAGGCTATAGGCTTTTATCTTTTTTTATGATAAAGTGAAGATATAGAAAAGAGGATTTAAAAATGCATTTTTATAATTTAATAAAAGAATTATCTGAGAATAGAAAATTAATTCTTTATGTGGATATGGATGGTGTTCTTGCTTGTTTTGATGTTGGTAATCCCAAAGACTATTTAAAAAAACGGCCTTTGTATCAGTCTATTCAAATATTTGAAAAGATAAATGATTTACCTAATGTCGAACTACAAATTTTATCTATTTGTAAAGAAGACTTTCAAATAAAGGAAAAAGAAAAATGGCTTGATTTATATGCTCCTTTTTTTACCAAACGAAATATTTTATCAAAAGAACATTTAGGAAATATTACCTCAGCTAATTTAAAAGCAGACTACTTGAATTCTGTTTCATCGTCTTCTCAAATCGCGCTCATTGATGATGATAATGAGGTTTTAAAAATGGTTCATAAAAAAGTTCCTCATATTCTTTTATATCAAGATTCTGAATTAATAGATTGACTTTTTTTTAAAATTCATTAGAATAGAAAACAAAAAAAAGGGTGATTCTATGACAAAAGAAGAAAAAAGATGGCAAGCAGAAAAAGAAGTTTTAGAAGCAATGAAAAGCGGCGTGCCGGTTGTTAATTTAGATATTTTTGAAAAAGTATCTCAAGTTAAATTAAATGAAACGGTAAAGAATCAATTGGATTATACTTTGGATCTTTATAAAGAGTATCAAGAAAACATTTTAAAGATTACCCCAGCTTTGCAAAAACATTATTTAGAAACCTTAAAAAATGAAGATATTATTAACAATCAAGAAGTGGAAAAAGAAAATTCTTTTTTACTTGCCTTGTATTATAGTATTCATTCTAAAAATGCAATGGACGATATGCTTAAATGGCCGGCCTGTGTGACACCTGAGAATTTTGTTAAAGCTCATGATAAGCTATTAGAAGGTACGAGTAGTGAAGATAAAAAAGGACTTCGTCACGATAATTTAAAATTTGTAGGAACTTATATGGCTGGCCAAAGGCAAATTGATTATTTTCCTATTTTAGAAAACGATATTGATCAGGCTGTGAAAAGTTTTTTAAATTTACTAAATAATGCTAAAATTGAAAACGAACAAGATGCTTTTTTAAAACCACTTTCTTATCATGGATTACTAGCCGCTTTACAGCTTTTTCAAGATGGTAATACGCGGTACGCTAGATTAATTCAACATTTGAAATTATGGGAATATACGAACGAAGTATTAAAAACGCAATTTCCTTTACCGATTATCTATGCGACAAAACAATATGCTGCTTCCAGATCCAGTTACCGAGAATATATTAAAAATATCGCGGTTTTAAATGATGATGAAGCATGGAATCAGTGGTTTATTTTTAATTTGAAATGTCTTCAAAATAATATTTGGGTAAACGAAAGTAACATTCAAACATTACAAAGAAGAAAAATGTTATAAGTATTTAATTCTAAAAAATCAGAGTGTAATCAAAATTTTCATCTGATTTTTTTAAATGAAGAATATAAAATTATTGTCAAAAAAAGCATTTTATTGTAATATTTTAAGTGTAGAAAAGAGGCTCAAAGTGTGAAAGAAATATTTAAAAAATATGAAAAAATAAAGAACCCAAAAAAAAGTTCGGGGGGGGCTTCTTATCGTTTAAAAAGGTATAAAGAATTATATTCTAAAAGAAAAGTTTTAATTTTTCTTTTAGGGTTCCTTATTATATCTTTAAGTAGCCTTTACTTTTATAAGAATTATGTTTTCTATAAAGATGTTAAGGAATTTAATGTTAATGGTACTTTAGAAAAACCAAGTGATTTCTATTTTGCTTATTATATCAATGATGAAATCACAAGAGAGATGCCGACTAAAGATTCGGGTCTTACATTAGATACTGAAAAATCAAGTTGTACAAATGGAGTTACCATATCTTGGGATGATGATACATGGCATGCGATATTAGATTATAGTACTTATACGGTAAATAGTACTACTAGAACAAAGTGTACTTTGTATTTTAAAGAAAATCCAGTGGCAGGGAAAGATGTGTTAACTTATGTGAAAAAAAATGCGTCTTCAAGTTCAACAGATGTATATACTGTTCCAAATAAAACAAGTGATAGTTGTACTTATACTTTAGCCTATGATGGCACAAGTGATAATAATTTAAGATATGTAGGGGCTAATCCTTGTAACTATGTAACCTTTAATGGTGAAAAAGCAGGATGGAGAATTATTGGTATCTTAAATACCCCAGAAGGGCAAAGAATGAAATTAATTCGAACTGATTCTATTGGAAGTTACAGTTGGGATAATAAAGCGAGTGGAACAGGAAGTTCAACAAGTTGGCATGGCAGTAACGACTGGACAGATAGTACATTAAAAGAAGTTTTAAATAATGGTGCCTATTATAATAAAACATCAGGAACATGCCCGTATGGACAAAGAGGTGCTACAACCTCTTGTGATTTTACAAGTAATGGCTTAACAGAGGCAGCAAAAAATCAAATAGATACGATAACATGGAAATTAGGAGGAACAGCAAGTTATGGCAGTTCGTCAAATGGTCTTGCAAGCCATTGGTACACCCATGAAAGAGGAACAATCGTATACACTGGAAGACCAACAGAATGGCAAGGGAAAGTTGGTTTAATGTATCCAAGTGATTATGGTTACGCGACAAGCGGGGGTACTAGTATGAATAGAGCCAGTTGTTTAGCCAAAGAGTTATTAAAATGGGATGGTGCAAGTGATTGTAAAAATAATGACTGGCTTTATAATTCAAGTAAAGAACAATGGACATTAGCTCCGCTGTCGTCGTATTCTTACTACGTGTTCACTGTCTACGCCACTGGTTATGTCATCGTCTACGATGCGTACCTCCGGTTTGCGGTGCGGCCTTCGGTATATCTGATACCCTCTACGTCGATTTTAGGCGGAGAAGGAACACTTGAAAATCCTTATATGATAGGAGAATAAAATTAAATAAAGGAGGTGTCATGTGGCTAAACGAAAAAGAAATAAAAATTCTTATGTGACACAGGTTAGTATTATTATCTTTTTAGTATTTAGTTTGGTAAGTTCTATTTGGTTTAGTGATTATGATTTTAGTCATTTATTTGAATCTAAAGAGAGTTATTCCATTGAAAATATTCCAACTTATGCTGGCGAAGATTATGTTTATATTAACAATAATATTCCTTTCTTTAAAGAAAGCGAATATAAAACGACTTCTTTTGAGTCTTATAGTGATTTAGATTCTTTAGGAAGATGTGGTACCGCTTCAGCTCTAGTGGGAGTAGAAACGATGCCAACTGAACCTCGTGGTAGTATTGGTATGGTTAAACCAACTGGTTGGCATACTGTTAAATATGATAATGTTGATGGTAAATATTTGTATAATCGTTGTCATTTAATTGGATACCAGTTAACGAGCGAAAATGCCAATGAAAAGAATTTAATCACCTGTACAAGACAAATGAATATTGGTCCGATGCTGACTTATGAAAATAAGGTGGCTGATTATGTTAAAAAAACAAATAATCATGTTTTATATCGAGTAACGCCTATTTTCGAGGGGAATAATTTACTTGCCAGCGGAGCTTTAATGGAAGGTTATTCGGTCGAAGACCATGGCGAAGGTATTTCTTTTAACATTTATGTTTATAACGTTCAAAAAGGTATTGAAATTGATTATCAAACCGGAGAAAGTCGTCTATCATCTTGACAAGGGCGTCTTTTTTTGTTTTCATATTAAAAGATTAGGAAGTGTTTTATGAAATTTTATATCTATACTTTAGGCTGTAAAGTAAATGCCTATGAATCAGAAGTGATTAAAGAAGAATTTTTACAAAGTGGTTATGAAATGGATAATGAAAATCCAGATATTATTATTGTTAACACGTGTTCTGTTACGAATATTGCTGACCAAAAATCTCGTAAGATGGTACGGCGGTTTAAAAAAAATCATAATGATGCAATTTTGGTCGTATGTGGCTGTTCATCAGAAAATAATCAAGTGTCTTATGATGAAATGGGTGTGGATATCTTAATTGGTAATGTTGGAAAAAATGATATTTTAGAACTTGTGGAAAATTACACGCAAAGTCATGAAAAATATCAATATTTTACGAGCAAGAGAGATGTTGCTTTTGAATCTATGCATATCGATAAGTTTACAACCCATACGAGAGCTTTTATTAAAATTCAAGATGGATGTGATAATTTTTGTAGTTACTGCATTATTCCTTATTTAAGAAAACAAAGAAGAAACAAAAACTTTAAAGAAGCCATTGATGAAATAAAAAAATTGGTTGAAAACGGTCACCAAGAAATTGTTTTAACGGGTATTCATACAGGTTCCTATGAAGATAATGGCAAAGATTTAACGGACTTAATTCATGAAGCAAGTAAAATAGAAAATTTAAAACGCATTCGTATTTCTTCTATTGAAGTTACCGAATTAAATGAAAAATTTATGATGGAACTTAAAAATAATCCTAAAATATGTAATCATATGCATATTCCTTTACAAGCTGGTTCTGATGAAATATTAAAGAAGATGAATCGAAAATATACACTTTTAGAATACAAAAATAAGATTAAAGAAATTAGAAGTATACGGCCTGATATTTCTATTACAACGGATGTTATCGTAGGGCATCCTTATGAAACCGAAGAATTATTTTTAAAAACACTGGCTACCTGTGAAGAAATCTCCTTTAGTAAAATTCATGTTTTTCCGTATTCCATAAGACAAAAAACCGCGGCTTCTTTGATGCCTATGCAAGTAGAAAGTAAAGAAAAACATCGCCGTAGTAAAGTTTTATGTGAACTATCGGATAAATTAGAAAAAGAATACGCTCAAAAATTTGTTGGTCAAAAAATGCTTGTTTTAACTGAACAAGATAATATTGGTTGTACGTCTAATTATTTAAAAGTTCATATCCAAAAGGATGTCAAGCCTAACGAAATGTTGGAAGTAAAGATAACAGCTTTAAAAGAAAATATGTTAATTGGTAAAATATAGATGGAATAAAATGTCAAATTTTGTTAAAATAATATTAGAATACTTAGGGTGATAAAAATGTTTCAAAATCCAGAATATAAAGATTTGCAATGGCTTGATAATCATAGTGAAAAAGGCATTGTTCATGTGAATGAAAGCTTTGATTTTAAAAAGAAGACAATGCGTCCTTTTTATCGTAATAAAGAAGTTCTTATTCTTTCAGTAGGGCGTGTGGATTATAATATACTAGATACGTATATTATTCAGGCTTTAAATGATTATTATCAAAAGGCTATGACGTGTAAAGAAGCAGAATTAAAAGATAAAATGTTAAAAGAATACAATGAACTTTATTTATTATGGTATACTATTAATCAAGCTAAGCAGCAACAAAATCTTAATTTAAATAGTTATTATGATGATCTTATTTATCGATTGTATTTATTAGGATATAAAAATACAACTATAAAAACTCCTTGAAAAAGAAATGGTATTAAATAAAAAAGTCCTAAAGATAATCATTTTAATTTGGTGGTTATCTTTTCTTATGTAAATTATATATTTAAAAAATATATAGTATGATAATAAAAAGCAGTGATACAGAATGTTAAAAAAGAAGCTATAGAAAACTTTCGATTGCTGTAGAAACACAACGAGTGACACAAAATAGTTATTATGAAGAAATGAGAAATAAAGTTAGCAAATTTCGTAAAGAGTCAAAGACGTCAGATGAGATTATAAAATATATTGGTACAGGAACAAAGAGTGTCTTATAAAAAAATATATTTAAACCTTCCATTGACGCAAAAAGTCTTGATTATACAAATAAAAATAGTCATATATAGTCGGGTAACTGTATATGGTTTTTATATTATCTACATATCCAAATATATTTACATCAATAAAGTATTTTTAAAGATGATGAGATAAATTTATTGGAGAATATTCAAAATTTTTCATTGAAAATTTTTGTCGTTTCCGGCACTTTTTTTAATGAACTAATATTTTCTACTAATGCTAAGAATGATACCTACACTTATTAAACTTATTAAAAGACTAGAGCCTCCATAACTAAAAAAGGGCAGAGTGACGCCCGTGACAGGCAAAAGACCAATAACGACACAGAGGTTTAACATAGCTTGAATAATAATACCAATGGCAAGGCCAAACACTAAAAATTTATCAAATAAATTCCAACTACGAAGAGCAATTTTAATGGAGCGATAGAAGAAGAAAAAGAAAAAGGAAACGACAATTAAAACCCCTAAGAACCCGAATTCTTCACTAATAATCGAAAAGATAAAATCCGTTTGGGGTTCAGGTAAGTAAAAATGTTTTTGATGGGATTTTAAGAATCCTTGACCGAGTAAGCCGCCAGGCCCGATGGCATATAAGCTTTGAATGATTTGAAAACCGCTACCTAAGGGGTCTGTCCAGGGATTTAAAAACGAAACGATACGCGCCATTCGGTAAGGAGCGATGATAATAAGAAGAATGATGCCGCCTAAACCAAGAAGACCTATTTTAACAAAAAAAGAAAGTTTGACACCACTAATAAAAATAAGACTTATTAAGGTTAAACCAATTACCATAGCTGTCCCAAAGTCAGGTTCTAACATAATAAGAATAAAAAAAAGTAAGATGAAAAAGAGAATAGGGAATACCCCTTTTTTGATGTCTTTTAAATCTTTTTTATTTTGGGACAAATATTTAGAAACAAAGATAATCAATCCTACTTTAGAAAATTCACTGGGTTGAATGCCAAAGCCACCAAGTCCAAACCAACTTCTCGACCCGTTGCGCACGGTTCCTATCCCGGGAATTAAAACGAGTACGAGTAAAATAAAACATAAGAAAATAATTTTATTGGCTTTTTTAAACCAAAATTCACTGGGGACTTTACTTAAAAAAAGACAAAGAAAAAGGCCAATGATCCAAAAAACACTTTGAGCTTTCACAAATTTGAAGGCATCATGAAATTTATATTCAGCCCAAATGGAGGAAGCTGAATAAATCATGACAATACCAAAAAGACTAATTAAAATAACGGTGATAAATAAAGGAATATCAAAATGCTTTTTCAAAGAATCACCTGCTTTTAGTTAACCTTATGCTAAGTTAGCAAAAAATATGTTTAACCAAACTTGTTAATTTTGATATAATAAAAACATAAATTATAAGGAAAGGAAATGTTTATGAAAATAGTTGTCACGGCTGGCGGTACGATGGGACATATAAATCCCGCTTTAGCGATTATAGATGAATTTAAAAAACATGATAAGAATTTAGAGGTTATTTATTTTGGAACCCATAACCGCATGGAAAAAGATATCATTCCGAATTTAGGGTACCGTTATATTCCTTTAGAAATTTATGGTTTTAGTAAAAATATTGGTAGAGATATTAAAAATGTTTTTTTGGTAAAAAAAGCTATTTCAAATGTAAGATGCATTTTAAAAGAAGAAAAACCTGACGTGGTGATTGGGGTAGGTGGCTATGTGACGTATCCGGTTATTTTAGCCGCGCATAAAGAACATATTAAAATTTTTATTCATGAACAAAATAGTATTCCTGGCAAAAGTAATAAAATGATTAGCAAGTATGCTGATTTAATTGGGGTAACGTTTAAAGAAAGTGAAAATCATTTGAAAACAAAAGGGAAGATTATTTTAACAGGCCATCCTTGTGGGTCCTGGGCTAAAGAAGTACCCGAAAAGAATAAGAAAGATTTTATGATGAGGCCCGATAAAAAACTTATTACGATAGTCGCAGGAAGTTTAGGAAGTGGTTCTTTAAATGAAAAAATGATTTCCTTTTTAAAAAGTATTGGTACCCAAAACTATGAAGTGTGTTATATAACCGGTAAAGGACACTTTGAGGAATTTAAGCAAAACGTTTTTCCTTCAAACGTTCATATTTTACCTTACGTAGAAGGCTTACCAGGCCTTTTGAAAATAAGTGATGTGGTGATTTCACGAGCGGGTGCGGGAAGTTTAAGTGAAATTATGGCTTTGAAAAAACTCGCTATTATTATTCCAAGTCCTAATGTTGCCAATAACCATCAATACTATAATGCCAAGGAATTAAGTGATAAAGGTCTTATTTATTTATTAGAAGAAAAAAACCTTACCTCATCTTCTTTGGAAGAAGCTATTTCTAAAATGCTTTGGGATACGGCTTTTAAACAAAAGATAAAAAGTAAATTAGATAAAGAAAAAACAAGTGAGAGTTCTGAAATTATCTATGAAGAAATTATGAAAATAGTAAAATAATAAAAGGGTGAAAAGTATGCAAAAGAAAAAAGTGATAAAAAGAAAGTTTAAATGGAAAACCTTTGGTAAGTTCTGTTTGTTTTTACTTATTATTTTTGCTTTCTTTTGCTATTTATGGAATCTAAAAACGACAAATATTTATGTCACAGGAACAAATTATCTTTCAGATAACGACATTATTGTTGCCGCAGGTTTTAAAGAGTATCCTTATTTATTTCGTTTGAAAACAAAAGATATTGAAAAAAAAATTTTAAGTAATCCATACGTGAAAAGTGTAAAAATTATAAAAAGTCCAACGGGTTGTATCACGTTTCAAATTGAAGAAGATACCCCTTTATTTTATAATCGAAATACTGGTAAAGTAGTGTTATCCTCAGGTAAAGAAATCGAAAGTCCTTTAAAAGGCATTCCTGTTTTAATTAATTTTGTGCCAGATGTTTATTATACCAAATTGATTCAAAAATTAAGTAAGATAGATCGTGATGTTTTAACGCTTATTAGTGAAATTGAGTATTTCCCTTGGACAAGCAACAATGTTTTAATTGATGAGGAGAGATTTTTACTTAGAATGAATGACATGAATACGGTGTATACCAACCTTCTTCATTTAGACAAGCTAAATAAATATATTGAAATTTATGCCACCTTAGAAGAAAAAAAGGGGATTATTTATTTGGATTCTTCCAGTGATAAAATATCATTTTCTTCCTATTAATAAGTTAATGTGATACAATAAACAACTCAGGAAAGAAGTGCTAAAATGATTACAAAAACAGTAAATGATACTATCATAACCTATGATGCTGAATTATTTGAATTAAAAGAAGAACAAATAGGATTTAAATTAGTACATTTAAAAAAGGACAGAATCATTTATTTAAATGACAATGTTGTTAAGTTTCTACAGTTATCGGAGCGTGACTTTATATGTATTGAAAGAAATAAATATAGTAAAGAATTTGATCATTTTCATATAGATGAAAAAAATTATTGTTCTTCCTATTTAAAACTTAAGATAAAATCTTTTGATGTCATTGATGCTGAATTATTTCTTTTTAGTTTTTCTGATGAATCAGAAAAAGCTTTATATAATCCGCGATTACAAATTATTTTTATGTATCCTTTTATGAGTGTTAATACAAAATGTTCTTACCGAAACGGGAAAAAAGTATATATTGGCTATATTATGCAAAATAAAATACTTTATAAACTTTATTTCACAGGTTCATTAAAACCTATATTAATTCAAAACACAAAGAATAATCGTTATAAAATAGTGGATATTTTAGATAATGAAACGGAAAAGGAAGCTTTAGATCGTGTTTTAGCCTCTTTTAAACAAGAAAGGAGACTTGTGAAAACAAATGGACAAAATAAATTATAATATTTTAATGGAACAAATCATTTTAGATAATGAAAAGAATAATAGAGTACCTACACTTTTGTTACATACGTGTTGTGCTCCTTGCTCGACCGCGGTTATTGCCCGTCTTTCTGACTTTTTTAAAATAACGATATTTTACTATAATCCTAATATTGAACCTTATGAAGAGTATTTAAAAAGAAAAGAAGAACAACAAAGACTATTAAAAGTTTTTCCAAGTAAATATCCTTTAGCGTTTTTAGATTGTGATTATGAAAATGAAAAATTTCATGCCATGGCAAAGGGTCTAGAAGAAGAAAAAGAAAGAGGTCCTCGGTGTTTTAAATGTTATCGTTTACGTTTAGAAAAAACGGCTTTAAAGGCTAAAGAAAATCATTTTGATTATTTTGGAACGAGTTTAACAGTAAGTCCTTATAAAAATGCCCAAAAACTCTATGAAATAGGTTTAGAATTAGCCAAAGAATATGGCGTTTCCTATTTAGTAAGTGATTTTAAAAAAGAAGATGGTTATCGTAAAAGTATTATGTATTCTAAAGAATATCAATTATATCGACAAGATTACTGTGGGTGTATTTATTCTAAAAAGGAACGTGAAGAAAAAAAGCATGAATAAGGCTTTTTTTTCATATAGTTTATTGGTGATACTATGGATGAGATAACCAAAGCTTTAGAAAGACATAAAAAGAGATGTCAAACTTTAGAAAATAAACCTCAAAATTTTAAAATAAGTCATGAATTTACCAAAATATTACTTAGTGTTATCTTCCTTTTAAGTAGCGTTATTTTTATGAAATTAGATACTAACAACAAAGAAATTTATAAAAAATATTTTTTTGAAAATAATCTTATGTTTACAAAGATTAATACATGGTATCGTCAAAATTTTGGGAACATTTTGCCTACGGTAAAGGAGCCTTCTGAAACCACGGTATCAAAGGCCTCTAACTTTCTAGAAAAAGAGAATTATCAAAATGGCTATAAAATAAAAAGTTCTAAAGAAAGTCCTGTAACATCTATTGCAAGTGGTCTTCTTGTTTTTATGGGAGATAAAGAAGGATATGGTAATACACTAATCATCCAAGGAGTAGATGGTACCGATATTTGGTATGGTAACATTAAAGATGTTAATTTAAAACTTTATGATTATGTTGAAGCAGGATCTATTCTTGGAAATACAACAGATGACTTTTATTATTTAGTTTTACAAAAAGAAGGAAATTACGTCACTTATGAAGATTATCAAAACAGTTTACAAGCTTAATTTTTCCTTATATTTATTTATTTTACTTTCTTTTTCATGTGGTTATTTTAAACCAGTTTTAATTATTTTTTTTATTGTTATTACTCATGAATGTGGTCATATCTTTTTTATTAAACTTTTTCATTATCCTATTGTTAAAGTGGAAATTTATGCCTTCGGTGGTATCACAACGGTTGAAAAACCCATCAATTCTTCTTTAAATAAAGAAATGATAATTTCTCTTGGGGGCTTTCTTTTTCAAATTCTTCTTTATATTCTAATGACTTTTTTCTATCGCCAAAACTTTTTATCTGTTTCTTTTTATGAAACATTTAAACTTTACAACAAAACCATTTTACTTTTTAATCTTCTTCCTATTATTCCTTTGGATGGTTCTGTTTTTTGCCATGCTTTACTCGAAAAATTTTTTTCTTATTTTTCTTCTTTTAAAATTTATAAATTTATCTCTATCTTTTCTTTTTTCCTCTTTTTAATCTTAAATTATGTGTGTCATTTTAATAATTATTTTATGTGTCTTTTATTAATAAGTCAGTATATAATACTTTTGAAAAATGAAAAATATTATTTTCAAAAATTTTATCTAGAACGTTATTTGCATAACTATCCTTACCGAAAAATTGAAAATAATTATACATTAGAAAAAGAAAAATTAAAGAAAGAAACACATCATTATTTTTATCATCAAAATCGTTTTATTGATGAAAAAGAACTCCTTGCAGATTATTATAAAAAAAAGAGAATGTATTGAAAAAGCTATTTGTTTCTGATACAATTATTTGTAGATAGAGTCTGGAGGGGACAATATGGCTATGAGTAAACTAAAAAAATGGTTTTCGGATGATGAGGGTGAGGATACTTCAAGATTAGATGATGATTTTTATACAGTAAGTGAAGAAGAAGCTTTAAAAGAAGCTGATAAAACAGGTAATAAGATGATCTTATTAGAACCACGTGCTTTTTCAGAATCACAACAAATCGCAGACCATTTAAAAAAGAGAAATAGTGTGGTAGTAAACTTCAAACGAGTAACAGCTGCTCAAGCAAAGAGAATTATTGACTTTTTGTCAGGATGCGTTTATTCTATTGGAGGAACGATGCAAAAAATAGGTGTGGGTATTTATTTATGTACACCTAATAATGTAAATATTCAAGGAAAGATTTCCGATGATAATGAACCAAAAGAAACGAAAGATGCTGAAGACGAAATTGGTTGGTAAAAAAGAGGTGGGTAATTTGCAAAAGTTTAGAACAAGTTTAAACGGATACAACAAAGAAGAAGTGAATCACTTTGTATTTGAAGTTACCCAAGAATATGAGGGCATGTTAAATAATTTAAAAAAGAAAGATGCAGAAATTGCTTCTTTGAAAGAAAAACTTGTCCAATATCAAAATATGGAGAGCACTTTAAATAAAGCTCTTTTAGTCGCAGAAAATGCAGGTAATCAAATTCGAAAAGTGGCTCGTGATGAGTCAAAAGCTATTTTAGACGATGCTAAGAGAAATGCGTCTAGAATTGTTAATGATGCTCTTATAAAATCGGAAAAACTAGAAGCGGATGGCGAACTTTTAAGACAACGTATTATGGCTTTTAAAAGAAGATTTCGAGCTATCGTAGAGACCGAACTTGATGCGATTAATCAAATAGATGAAAAATACTGAGACTGTAGAAATACAGTTTTTTAGTTTGCTTTATTATTTTTGATGAATTCTCTTAGAATTTTTGTTAAAGCTCTTTTTTCAATTCGAGAAACATAACTTCTCGAAATTTTCATTTCTTTAGCAATTTCTTTTTGTGTCATCTCTTTACGATTCATAAGACCATAACGTTTGGATAAGATTTCTTTTTCTCTTTTCGATAAATTTTTCATATATTCATTAACAAGAGTTAAATTATCTTTTGTTTGTAAGACATTTGTAATATCTTCATTTTCATCTTTAATAATTTCAATTAAACTAATTTCGTTTCCATCTTTATCAAAACCAATGGAATCATTTAAACTGATACTTTTTAGATTTCCTCCTTTTAAGCTACGAAAATACATTAAAATTTCATTTTGAATGCATTTGGCTGCATAGGTTGTCAAACGAATATTTTTGTCAAAATTATAAGAATCGACACCTTTTATTAAACCAATCGTTCCAATGCCAATTAAGTCATCGACATCTTCATCTTTAATATCAAACTTTTTAACAATATGGGCTACGAGTCTCAAATTATGTTCGATAAGCTTATTACGAGAAGCTTCATCTCCAGCCATCATTTTTAAAATACATTCCTTTTCTTCTTCATAAGAAAGAGGTTTTAAAAAGACATTATTTGAATAACTTCCTGTGAAAAAAAGAAGTGATTTAATTAAATTAAATAAAAACAAACTTCATCCCGTCCTTTAATAAAATTTATGTTATTTTTCTTTTTTCATTCCTTGTTTTTTTTAAGGCTTTGTGGTACTATTTTTAAGCACAAGAAAGGAATGATAATTATTGAATAAAGAATATTTTATAACAGGAAAGCATCTTGTTGTTTTAGATGATGAGGGAAATATAAGATTAAAAAATCGTCCTAATAATCCTCAAGCTTTATTAGAACGTGAAAATAGATTAGAACAAATAAATAAAGAAATTGCGAAAAGGGAAGAACTGATTTTTGCTTTTCCTAAAGCGATTTCAAAAAAAGAACAAAGTTTAGCAGAACTTGACAAACAATATAAAAAGTATGTCGCATTAGAAAATAAAATTAAAGAAGTTCATATAAATGGGAATTTATTAAGTCTTCTTATTTCTGGAATTATTTTTGCCAATCAATCTCTTGTGAGTTCTATGTTTATTAATTTCGGACTAGAAGTCACTTTTTTATTTTTAACAAATTATGCGAGTCGTATATTAAAAAAGAATGTTTGGAATAAGCAAAAAAGCGTTTCAGGTAAAATGGATGAAATTAATGAACTTCTTGGTAACTATCAAACAAATTTAACAAAGATAAAAGAAGAAACGTATCACCTTAATTATGAAAAAGAAAGTATCCGTTCTAATGAAAACTTGCCATCTTTAGAAAATGTACCTTTAAAAGAAGGCGTTATTTATCATTTGACGACACCTGATAACTTAGAAAATGTTATGACAAAAGAACAATTAGAAAAACAAAAGAATCTTTTGCAAACATTAGCCCACTTATTGGAAAAAGATCCGGATATATTGGATAAAGAAATTTTAAACACTTATCCTGATATTATGATTCAAGGTGAAGATTTATCTTTAAAATTATTTAAAAAAGATTTGTAATCATGTTATACTTGTAGTAAGGGACGGTGGCTTATGGATATATTTCGACCAGATATGTATAAAAGAAGTATTTATGAGATTGATTATGAACAACTTCATAAAAAAGGAATTAAATGTATTTTGTTTGATCTTGATAATACACTTGCTTCTTTAGAGGAGCAAACACCGGATAAAAAGCTTATGGATTTCTTTTTATATTTAGAAGATTTGGGTATTAAGGCGATTATTATTTCAAACGCTTCCAAAAAAAGAGTCGAGCCTTTTAAGGAAAAATGTAATGTGGATAGTGCTTTTAAAAGTTATAAACCTTTTAAGAAAAAATATCAAAAAATACTTAAGATGTATCATTTAAAAGATATTGATATTGCCTGTGTGGGTGACCAACTTTTAACGGATATTTATGGAGCCAATCGTCAAGGATTTACAAGTATTTTAGTAAATCCGATTAGTAGCAAAGAAAAATTTGCGACAAAGATAAACCGTGGATTAGAAAAGATTATTTTAAATAATTTTAGTAAAAAGGGGATATTTAAAAAAGGAGAATATTATGAGTAAATATTGCCTTGGATGTGGCGTTTTATTACAAGATAAAGAGGAAAAAGACTTAGGTTATGTCAAAGATATGACCAAAGATTATTGTATGCGTTGTTTTCGGTTAACACATTATCATGAACTTTCTACTTCCTTGGAAAGTAAAAGTAGTGATGTGTTAAAAAAAATAAATGCCAGTTCTGGCTTTGCCTTTTTTTTCTGTGATTTTTTAAATTTATATCCTGAAAATATTGCCTATTATCATAAAATAACTTTACCTAAAGTTTTTATTGTTACTAAAAAGGATACCATTCCTAAAAGCATTTATTATTTAAAAATTAAAGAATGGTTACAAAAAGATTTTAAAATTAAAGAAGATATTTTCTTTGTGAGTGAAAAAAGTGTTTTTAAAATAAAAGAACTTTTAGAAAATACACCTTATCAAAATATTTATTTTACGGGTCCGACGAACGCGGGTAAAAGTAGTCTTTTAAATGCTTTATTAAAAGAGGAAAATAAAAAGGACTTCTTAACCATCAGTGAAGTAAGAAATACGACCTTGAATTTTATCAAAATTTCTTACCAGAATAAAACTTTATTTGATACGGTGGGTTTTATTGACGAACTTTCTTATATGACCTTTTCTTTACAAAAAAAAGTAAATTTAAAAAAGGAAATAAAACCTTTAAGTTTACCGATGAAAAAGGGAAGTTTTTGTCTTTTAGAAGATTTTTTGTTTTTAGAAACTACGAATCCAGAAAATATTATTTGGTTTGGTAGTGAAAATTTAAAGATTTCTAAAACATTTAAAAAGCCAAGTGAGGAAGGTAAAATAAAAAAAGAAATTAAAATTGATGTTCCAACGAATCTTTATATCAAAGGCCTTGGTTTTTTCTATATTAAAGAAAAGACTATCTTAACTCTTTATTTACAATATCCTGAGTGTTTAAGTATGGCTCCTAGTTTTTTTAAGAGGTGATGATATGAATAAAATACGCATTATGGATGAAAATCTTGCCAACAAAATTGCCGCGGGTGAAGTCGTTGAAAAGTGCTCGTCTATTATTAAAGAATTATGTGAAAATAGTATTGATGCCGGCGCCAGTATTATTGAAGTGAATTTATTAGAAGGTGGCAAAAAGAAAATAGAAGTCATTGATAATGGATCCGGTATGAATAAGGAAGATGCCCATTTATCTTTCCAAAGACATGCCACCAGTAAAATTTATAAAGATGATGATTTATTTTTTATTGATACTTTGGGCTTTAGAGGTGAAGCACTTCCTTCGATTGCCAGTGTATCTAAGACAGAAATGACAACCAGTGATGGCTCGGTAGGCACTCATATCGTTATTGAAGGCGGTCATATTTTGATAGATGAACCTGGTGCTTTAAGAAAAGGAACCAAAATTACTGTGACCAATCTTTTTTATAATACTCCTGCACGTCTTAAATATTTAAAAAGTGAACAAGCCGAACTTGCTAGTTGTGTGAGTTACTTAGAAAAACTTGCTTTAGCGCATCCGAAAATATCTTTTACTTTAAATCATGATCTAAAAGACTTGGTAAAAACAAGTGGCAGTGGTGATTTATTAAAAACTATTCATGAAATTTATGGCATCAGTGTTTCTTCTAAAATGATTGAAGTTAAAAACAGTAATGATGATTTTGATTTACAAGGTTATATTGCTAAACCTGAAATTTTAAAAAGCAATCGTAATCATATGATTGTCATGGTAAATGGCCGTGTGGTTAAAAATTATGAGGTAAATAAAGCTATTAACGATGCTTATTATACCTATAAACCAGATATTAAGTTTCCGATTGTTGTTTTAAATATTTATACGGATCCTACTTTAATAGATGTTAATATTCATCCAACCAAACAGGATATAAAAATAGAAAAAATGCCTATTTTATATGATTTAATCTATAATACTTTAAAACAAGCTTTATACGAGGCTTTACTAATTCCGGATGCCGTTTTAAGAATGCCTGAGAGTAATCCTTTTAAAGATGAAGTCGTAGAAAGTGTTATTAAAGAAACGAGTGAAGAAGTAAAACCTTCTGTACAAACCACTTTTGATTTTGTTGCCGCAGAGAAAACAGAAGAAGAAAGTAATGATGAAGCAAAGGATATTGTTGTTAATCCAGAAATGAAAAAATTAAAACTTTATCCCGTTGGTGTTGCCCATGGAACTTATATTATTGCAGAAAATGAAACGGGTGTCTTTTTGATTGATCAACATGCAGCTCAGGAAAGAGTAAATTATGAAAGAAATATGAAAGCTTTAAAAGCTAAAGAGGTGAGTACTACACAATTACTTTTTCCAATTACAATCGAGTTAAACAGTAGTGATTTTTTAAAGCTTAAAAATCAGTTACCTCTTTTAATCAAAATGGGTTTTCAAATTGAAGAATTTGGTGTCAATACCTTTGTTGTAAAGGCACATCCAACTTGGCTTTTAAAAGGTCATGAAGAAGAAAGTATTAGACGGATTATTGATTTAATTATCGCTGGGTTAGATGGTTTTGATCGGGTTAAATTTAATGAAAGCATTGCGATAACGTTATCTTGTAAGATGAGTATTAAAGCCAATATGCATATTTCTCATGAAGCCCAAGAAGAATTATTAGATGAATTATGTGCTTGTGATAATCCTTATAATTGTCCCCATGGCCGTCCTACCATTATTAAATTTAGTATTTATGATTTAGAAAGAATGTTTAAAAGAAGCATGAATTAGGTGATAAAATGATTATAGCCATAACCGGTCCAACAGGTGTTGGTAAAACAAAAATGAGTATTGAACTAGCCAAGAAATATCATGGTATTATTGTTAACTGTGATGCCATGCAAGTCTATAAAGAAATGGATATCGGTACAGCAAAAATAAAAGAAGAAGAAAAAGAAGGCATACCTCATTATCTTTTTGATATCGTAAGTCCAGAGGTTAATTACACGGTTTATGATTATCAAAAAGAAGCCCGTAAAATAATAGAAGAAAATAAAGATAAAATAATTATTTTTGTCGGGGGAACCGGTCTTTATTTAAAGGCTGCCTTATATGATTATCGTTTTCCCGAAGAAAATAAGCCCAATCTTTATGAAGAATTCGATGACGAGACTCTTTACAAACTTTGTTTAGAAAAAGACAAAAATTGTTCTATTCATCCTCATAATAGACGAAGACTTTTACGTTTTCTACAAAAAGAAGAAACAACTTTGGTAGAACCTAAACTTTTATATCCGACCATCTTTATCGGCCTTACTACCGAAAGATCACATCTTTACGAGATTATTAATAAAAGGGTAGATACCATGTTTGAAATGGGACTTTTAGAGGAAGCCAGAGAATTGTTTCAAAAGTATTCGGACTCTAAAGCTTTAAATACAGCGATTGGTTACAAAGAATTAAAGACTTATTTTAATCAAGAAAGTACTTTAGAGGAAACAAAAGAGCTTATCAAAAAAAACTCTCGACATTATGCCAAGAGACAGTATACTTTTTTTAATCACCAATTACCAATCCAATGGTTTTCGGTGAACTATGAAGATTTCTCAGAAACTATCCGGGAGGTATCTTCTTATATTGACAGACAAGCTTAGGCTTGTTTTTCTTTTAATTCGGGATAAATACTTGTTTTAAATTGGTGTTCTAAAACAGGAACTTCGCCATCATCAATTTCTTTGAGTTCTTGCGTAGTAATTAAAAAATATTTATGCTGTAAGTAATCTTTTCCGTCACTACTAACAGGGTCATCCCAGGTAAGATCTAAATGATACCATTCATTATTTAGTTTCACAGCATTCCAAACATGACCATCAATATCTTGATTATTTTCGGGTGTCATCGCAACTTTGAAATTAGAGATACCCATTTTTATAAGGAATAAAGCCATGGCATCTGTATAACCATTACAAGTGGCATAGCCTTCAAGTAAAGGTCCATAAGCGGTATAAGAATGATAAGGACTTTTTCCGTCATTATTTCTTTCCACATCATATTTTGTATTATTAATAATATAATCGTGAATCGTTTTAATCTTATCTTCATCACTCATATTTGAAGTGATATTTTTTTCGTAAATTTCATCGACTTTTTCATTAATCGCTTTTATTTCTTCATTCGTATAAAAATAATCAATAAAAACAGTGATTTCTCTTGTTTCACTAATAACTGTTTTTACGTTTGAAAAACCATTAAAAGGATGAACATAATTATTTAAATGGGTTAATAAATCTTGATTTTGACTCATTTCTTTCACGTCATTTAAACATTCCGTGTATTCACTCGGACAATAAAAGGTAAATTTTTTCCAACCGCTGTTAACAATAGTATAAAAAATATTTTTTAAATCACCTTTACTTAATGGTTTGAAAGAAGACGTATTTTGAACAAATAAATAAGTTTCATCTTTATAGTATTCATTCTTTGGTTCAATTGTGATTTGAGGTTCTTTTTCAATTAGATTTTGGACCCAAAAAGTTATTTTATTTAAATTTGTGACAACAAGAAAAATCCAAATGAAACAACCTATTAAAACTACTATATTTATTACTTTATTTTTCATATTCATCACATCATCATTCTATCAAATATAAGTTTTTTGTGCAACGGTTATAAAAACTAAGATAACTTTTTTAGGTTATTGTCTTCTGAAAATGATGTTGTGCACTCATGAGCGAGTAGGGTGTAAGCTTTATAATAAAGACAATCATCCGCGACTAAAAAAGTATTATTTTGAATATTATGTTTCAAATTATAAGAATGGGTGGTAACATCAAGATTATACCAAGTGTCATTAATAAAAACTTGATTCCAGATATGGCCTCCTTCTTCTTTTTTTCCTCCACCACCAACAATAATGGTATTAATATTTAAAAGACTCATCATCTGATAAAATAACTTGGCATAACCTTCACAAACACTTTCTTGTTTAAAAAGGGGACCTATTAAATTTTGATTTTCAATGTTCGTTTGATTAGGTAAAAGGCTAGTATAAGAAACTGTTTGAGCTATATATTCATACACTTTGGAGATGGCATCCACTTCATTTTTAATGCGCAATGATTTTATAATTTCTTTTATTTTTTTAACTATTTTTATATAAGTATCACTATCATAAACATCATTCGTTATTTTGTTCATTTTTTCAAGTTCTTTGTAGTTATGACTATCCATATGATACATCTTCGCCATAACGTCATATAAATATTTATTTTCTTTTGAAAGATAATTTATTTGTCCTAATAAAATTTGGGTAATTTTATACTTTTGACGAAGTTCTTCTAATTCCTCTAAAGAAAGCATGTTTATTTTATCAATTTGAAGCGTAATATCGTCATCTGTGATATTAAATTTTAATAAATCTTTTTTGCTAATAATAAGATGAATGGGATATTTGTTTTTTAGTTTTTTGAATTTTTGATATTCTTCTAAACGATTAATTCTTAAAAAAATATGAGAATGATACTTTTGAAGAATGTTTGTTGTGTTTATAATTTTAAGAAAATTATTTATGTTTTGAAAGTAAATTTGAAAATCATTTGTATAATTAAAAATATTTTTTAAATCATTTTCTAGATTTTGTAACTCTTCTTGACTTTCATCTTCAATAAAAAAATCGTAGTGAATGAATTTTAAACTATAATCATCGGGAATTTCTCCATAATAGTCTCTTAAAGTTTTGCTTTTTAGTTGTATCATATTTAATCCTCCTTCTTTTATTATAAAGGTGATTATAATAAAAGAAAATTATTTTATTGAAAATTTTAAATAATTATGACATAATACAGGCAAATTGAAATGAAAGAGGGAGAAAGATGACTATAGAAGTTGACAATAGACTTGAGTTTTTAACAGCTCTTGTTGTTGCTTATAAAGAAAAAATAGCTCAAAATAAAGATGATTTTGATTGGGTAGAGTACCCAGAAAATAAATATGTTCGTTCACTTATAGAGAGAATAAATATTGAAAATCATTCAGAAATTTATCCTTTTTTAGGAGATATTTGGGAAGAAGATGTTTATACGGAACTTTATTTTTATTTAGACGAACAGATGAATTATATTGAAAAATTTACAAAAAAAGGTCCTTTTAATCATTTAAGGATTGAAGACTTCGGTAAGATAATTCATCAGATTTATGTTAAAGAAAATATAAAAGATTTTTTTGTAAAACACCAAAATGATATAAATGAACTTATTTCTTATGTAAAATCCATCCTTTTTTCTAAAGAAAAAGCCATTTCTGCTTTGGAGGAACTTTATGGAACACCTATTCCTGAGAATCACATCGTCGTTTCTTTACTATTCAATGGTGGTTTCGGTCCTTCTTATAAAGGAGAATCTTATTTTTTAAGGGGTGTTGGTTTCGAAAATGAAAAATATATTCTTCAAGGGAATCACTTAAAACAAAAATTTTTTCATGAAGCGTCTCATCCTTTGGTAAATCCCTTAGTAGATAAGTATAGCAAGGATTTTAACTTTGATGATGTTCTTTTAAAAGACGCTATAGGTAAAGGACTACCGTCTTGCTATCATACATTGAAAGTTCTTTTATATGAATATTTTGTTCGTGTTAATGAAAATTATTTAACCAAAAAATATATTTCTGAAGAAGTTTATGCCAATAGTATTGCGTGGCTTAAAACGGCAGGTTTTATTTATGTCGAAGAACTTATTGATGTTTTAGAAAAAACAAGGCCTTTTTATCATACATATGAAGAAGTCCTTGTTCATGAATTATTACCTTATTTAGAAAAAATAAATATAAAATTAAAAAATAATCCAAATAGAAAGTAGGAACTGTTATGGAAGTAACTGTTGATGAAAGATTAGAATTTTTAACAGCTCTTGTTGTTGCTTATAAAGAAAAAATAGCTCAAAATAAAGATGATTTTGATTGGGTAGAGTACCCAGAAAATGAATATGTTCGTTCACTTATAGAGAGAATAAATATTGAAAATTATCCGGAAGTTTATCCTTTTTTAGAGACAGACTTTGATTGTGGTTGGTACTCACAACTTTTCTTTTATTTTGATTCTGAAATGAATTATGATGGTAATTATCCTTCTGATATACCATTATTTGATAAGTTACCTATTGAAGATTATGGTAAACTTGTTCATAAAATTTATGAAGAAAGAAATTTAAAAGAATATTTTTTGCTCCATAAAAAAGATAGAAAGGCACTTCTTTCTTATGTAAAATCACTTATGTTTTCTAAAGAAGAGGCCATTTCTGCTTTAGAAGGACTTTATGGAATATCTATTCCTGACAATCATATCGTCGTTTCTTTGTTATTTAATGGTGGTTTCGGACCTTCTTATAAAGGCGAGTCTTACTATTTAAGAGGAATTGAATTTAAAGACGGAAAATATTTTGCTAGGCGAGAACTGTTTGTCAAAAAGTTTTTTCATGAGGCATCTCATCCTTTGGTAAATCCTTTGATAGATAAGTATAGCAAGGATTTTAACTTTGATGATGTTCTTTTAAAAGAAGCCATAGATAAAGGATTACCTTCTTGTTACACGGCTTTACATACTCTTTTGTATGAATATTTTGTTCGCGTCGTTGAAAATTATTTAACCAAAAAATATATTTCTGAAGAAGTTTATCGAGATAGTATTGCATGGCTTAAAACGGCAGGTTTTATTTATATCGAAGAACTTATTGATGTTTTAGAAAAAACAAGGCCTTTTTATCATACATATGAAGAGGTTCTTGTTCATGAATTATTACCTTATTTAGAAAAATGTAATATTAAATTGAAAGAGCAAGCAACACACACTAAAATTCTATAAAAATAATGAATAAATGGGCGAAAAAATCCCATTTTTTTTCGTATTATGGTATGCTTAGTATAGTAAAGGAGGATATAAAAAAATGAAATTTGATGGAAAAGTAGCTATTGTTACAGGGGGTGCTTCTGGTATTGGTCTTGCTACGGCAAAGAAATTACTAAATGAAGGTGCTTCTGTTGTTATTGCTGATGTTTCTAAAAATTTAGAAGAAATTGTTAAAAATCTTGGACATGAAGGTTATACTTTGGGTGTATTAACGGATGTTTCTAAAGAAGCAGATGTTCAAAATATGATAAATAAAACACTTGAAAAATTTGGACATCTTGATTATATGGTATCGAATGCTGGTATTGGAGGTTCTGCTAGTCTTTTAGAAGAAGTAACGATAGAAGAATGGAATCACGTTATTGGTGTTAATCAAACGGGAATGTATTTGTGTAATAAATATGCTATAAAAGAAATGCTAAAAAATGAGGGTGGCGCGATTGTTAATACGGCTAGTATGTACGGTTTAGTAGGAAGTGCGAGTTCTTACGCTTATTCAGCATCTAAGGGAGCCATTACACAGATGACTCGTAGTGCGGCTTTAATGTATGCGGATAAAAATATTCGTATTAATGCGGTAGCACCTGGTTATGTCGATACCCCAATTCTTGCTATGGCACCAGCTGAAATGAAACAAGCAATGGCTAATAGCTTGCCTATAAAAAGACTTGGTAAAGATACAGAAATTGCTGATACGATTTGCTTTTTATTGAGCGATGACGCAAGTTTTATTACAGGTAGCATTCTTACTTGTGATGGCGGCTTTACAGCAATGTAAAAAAAAGAAATGGAATTAAGCCATTTCTTTTACTTTGTGTGAAAGTCTTGATTTTTGACGAGCTGCTGTATTTTTCTTAACTAGGTTTTTACTTGCAGCTTTATCAATGTATTTTTGAGTATCCGCAAGGAGTTTTTGAGCAGTTTCTTTATCGCCAGCTTCAATTGCTTTATCGCATAAGCGAATACAGTTTTTAACACGTGCTTTTAATTCATGGTTATTTTCTGTTTTTTTAGCAATAACTTTAATCGCTTTTTTTGAACTTTTAATATTAGCCATACATATCTCCTTTCTTCGTTAAGTCATGTATAATTTTAACAAAATAATGAAGTGAAGACAAGGGGTGAATTGGCTTTATTTTACCAAAAAGGCTAAATTTCTTCATTTTTTTCTAAAACATGTAAGGCCGCATCGTTATATGCTCTTATAAGACCACCCGCTCCAAGCTTTATTCCTCCAAAATAACGAACAACAAAAATTACATGGTGATTTAATCCACTTCTTAAAATGTTTTGATAAATAGGTGAAGCACTTGTTCCAGAAGGTTCTTTATCGTCACTTTTACCCGCGGTATTGTAAAAAATGTAAGCGTAAGGTATGTGTTTTGCTTTTTTGTGTTCTTTTTTTAAATTGTTCCCAAGCTCTTTAACTTCTTCTTTTTCTTCAATTTCATATAAATAAGATATAAATTTAGATTTTTTGATTTCATATTCGTAAGTATTTAAAAGTTTCATGTTTATCACCTAGAAAATATGGTACAATAAAAAAAGCAAAAAGGAAACCCAAAACGAAGGAGGTGCTTATATGTTAAAAGATAAATTAGCCAATATTCCAAATTTGCCTGGAAGTTATCAAATGAAAAATAAAGATGGCATCATCATTTATGTCGGAAAAGCTAAAAATCTTCACCGGCGTGTGAATTCTTATTTTAATCGTACTCAGACAGGTAAAACAGCACGTTTAGTAGGAGAAATAACCGATTTATCTTATATTGTTACGAAGAGTGAAATGGAAGCTTTCTTGCTAGAAATTAATTTGATTAAACAATATAACCCTAAATATAATATTTTACTTAAAGATGATAAAAGTTATCCTTATATTGAATATATTGAACATCCTTACCCAAAATTAAAAGTATCTCGTTATTTACAAATTAGAAAAAAAGATCATAAAAAATTATTTGGACCTTATCCAAATGCTTATGCAGCTCGAAGAATTGTCAATCTCTTAAATCGTCTTTATCCTTTAAAAAAATGTGATGGCAGTCCTAAAAAGGTCTGTCTTTATTATCACATTGGAGAATGTCTTGGCTATTGTGAAAAAAAAGTGAGTGAAGATGTTCAAAAGAAGATGAGTGAGGAAATACTTAGTTTTTTATCTGGCAATGATAAAATTTTGAAAGATAAAATAGAAGAAAAAATGGCAAAGTATAGTGAAGCGTTAAATTTTGAATTAGCCTTAGAACTAAAAAAAGAACTGGATTATATTAATATTATTTTAGATAAACAAAAAATTACACTTCAAGATTTGACAAATCGAGATGTTGTCGGTACGTACTTTGAAAATGGTTATATTTCTGTCCAAATTCTTTTTTTAAGAAATGGTAAAATTGTAGGAGGACATACGGATATTTTTCCGGTTGTTGAAGATTTTCAAAGTGATATGGAACAGTATTTAGAACTTTTTTATGCGCGACATGAAATACCAAAAGAAATATTGGTTCAAAGTGAAACGGAAACCGATATTTTAAAGACTTATTTTGAAAATAAAATAGTCGTTCCTTTAAAAGGTCAAAAAAAAGATTTAGTTAATATGGCTAACCAAAATGCAAAAATAAATTTTGAACAAGAATTTGAAATATTAAAGAAAAAGGAAGAACAAACAGAAGGAGCTAATGAAACTCTTAAAGACATATTACATCTTCCTTTGTTAGACAGAATTGATTTATTTGATAACTCTAATTTATTTGGTGATTGGTCGGTTTCTTGTATGGTGGTTTTTAAAAATGGTGTACCTTCTAAAAATGAATATCGTAAATACAAAATTATGTATGATAAAAATGATGACTATGATATGATGAGAGAAGTTATTTATCGTCGGTATCAAAGAGCTTTAGTAGAAAAAACAGAACTTCCCAATCTTATTATCGTTGATGGTGGAATCGGTCAGATTCATGCTTGTAAGGGTGTTTTAGAAAGTTTAAATTTAAATATAAAGGTATGTGGCCTTAAGAAAAATGATAAACATAGAACAAATGACTTGGTAGATGGAGATTCTAATGAAATTATCGACATTCCTAAAGATAACCCTGTTTTCCACTATTTAACTCGTATGCAAGATGAGGTTCACCGATTTACCATTAATTATCATCGTACTATTCGTAGTAAAGGTTCTATAGGAAGCGTTTTAGATAATATTGAAGGTATTGGTGAAAAGCGTAAGAAAGAACTTATTAAAGCGTTTGGTAGTGTCAAAAAGATGGAAGAGGCCCCTTTAAGTGAACTTGAAAAGTATCTGCCTCAAAAGGTTGCTTTAACCTTGCAAAATTATTTGCAAAGTCGAAAAGAAAATAGCGAAACATAAAGTGAAAAGGTGAGTAGTATGTTAACAATGTTAGATAAAATTAAATTAAATGATCTTATAAAAACAAATGAAAAAATAGATCTATCCGATATAAAACAATGTGTAGCTAAAAAATTTGATGGTAAAGAAGTTTTGCTTTTTTACATTCAAAGTATTAAAAATAAAAATTATAGTATTACCCAAAAGACTAGTTTTAAATATTTTACTATTATGGCTCTTCTTCTCGAATATTTACTTTTTTTTAAAACAAGATTTACGGAAGACGAAAAAGAGATGATGATCTCCTTTTTAAAAGAACTTGAAAATGCTTGTGATTATAATGTGGATAATAATGTAAATGAACTTTTAAGATATTTAGAAAAATTTGAAGTGGTTTCTGAAAATAAGTGTGATATGCCTCTATTGGAAGAAAAAAAGGAGGATAAAATTACAGAAAAACAAGCAAAAAAAAATGAAGCTATTATAAAAAAACAAGAGCAAAAGTTGTTAGAAACGCAAGAAGCTTTAAAAGTATTAAGAAATAAATTAACAGAATCGGAAATGAAGCAAAATGCCTTAGAAAAAGAAAAAGATGCTGTTCAACGTATGTTAAAAATAGAAACTAAAATTAATGCTTCTTTAACACAGCAAAATGAATGTTTGGTAGTAGAAAATAATGAAAAGAAAGATCAAAAACAAAAAATAGATGATTTAGATAAAAAATTACAAGAAAAAAATTTAAAATTAGAAGAAAGTGAAATCCAGAAAAAAATTTTAAACAGCCAAAATGAAGCTTTAAGAATAGCTGTTTCTCAAAATGATGCCATTTTTCAAAATTTAGAAAAGTTGACACACGAAAAATTAGTGGTGCCTGGTGAAAACAGAATCCGCTTTCCTAAAGAAGATGCTAATGAAATATATAATTTTCTTTTTCAAGAAGTTTCTTTAAATGAAATCAGAAATTATTGTCGTACCAAAGGTAAGTTTTATTCTTTAGATGATTTAAGTTTGTTGATCCGTGATTTTCAAAAACATTATCAGATTTCTTCTCAATTAAATTTACCCGTTACTTATAAACTTTCTTCAGCTCTTTTTGAAAGTGATAAAATCATCAAGATAAATTCAAATCCACCTTCGTTTTTTAAAGCTTTATTTGTATCTGATTTTCATTTGCGAATACTTTATAATGAACGATTAAAGAGTTTGGATAAAATATACAATTACTGTGTTCAAAATAATATTACTAGTATGATTAATTTAGGTGATTTCTTTGATTTTGACCGAACAACGAGTTATCTTTGGTTTGAAGAATTTGTGAAGATGTTTTTGGAAAAATATCCTCGTAATGAGGCTTTGTCTCAATATATATTAGGCGGAAATCATGATGAAATAAAAATAGGAAAAGAAAAAACAGCAAATATTCTTGATATTATTTCTAAGGAAAGATCCGATATTTTCTATATGGGAAGCACGCATGCCTTTTTAAATTTTGGTAATGATTTTATTGGACTTCATCACATACCAAAACGACTTTTATTTACAGAAGGTAAAAGTAGTAATATGATACAAGAAAGATTAAATGTTTACTATGAAAATGGAAATGGAAAATTACCTCATCCTATTCTTGATATCCTAGGACATTTTCATAAATCTTATCAAGATTTAGAAAATGGTCTTCTTTCATTACCTTCCTTATTTCAAGATCGTTTTCAAAATGGCTTTTATGAAATAGAATTTTATTTAAACGAAAAAAATGAAATAGAATATATTCTTTTTAAACCTTTTATTATAGATCATGGTATTATTTCTCAGAAAGATGAGATTTTTCAACGGGTATTAAAAAAGTGATGCGGATAAAATGCATCTTTTTTTGTGGTTTCTTATCATTGACAGGAAAAAGAAAATATGTATAATAGAAATCAATGTATTTTTAAGGGGGATATTTATGGAAGAAAAAAATTTGAATAAGGTTGATACAACAATTGAATTACGGGGAAAAAATAGTGAAGAAGAAATAACTTTAGATACCAAGATTCAAGAATTGAATCTAGAGGGCTGTCGTTTTAGTTATGCGCTTCTTAACAAGACGATTGGTGAAGTTTTAAATTATGATTTAGATCCTAATTCATCTAATAGTTTATATCAGATAAGAACAGTTGGTAAAAAACAAGTGGAAACAATAAAAAATATTCTTCATTCCTATGGCTTTATCTTTGAATGCGAGAAAGAAAAGATTACCGAAGAGACAAAAATAGGAGAGTTAGCCGAGGCTGATAGTTTACCAATCGTTTTACATGATGTTAAAATTTGGGATGTTCTTAATAGAAAAATAGATCCAACATGGAAAAATAATCTTCAAGATTATTATAACCTTACAGAGGAAGATACCAAAAAATTAATAGATATTATCCATTCTTATGGTTTTACCTTTGAATTTGAAAAGAAAATAACAGAGGAGTCTATTATTTACGATTTGCCTAATTCCTATGAAGTTCGATGGGCTTTAGGAAGAGAAAAAATAGGTGATGTTCTTCAAATGGATTTGGATTCTACTTCACCTAATAGTATTTACCATATTCGGTCAATAGGAAAAAAACAAGTTGATTATGTTGTGGAATTACTTCATAAAAATGGTTTTGTTTTTGAGTGTGAAAAAAAAGTGACACGAAATACACCTTTTCATCGTTTAGGAAAAATGAGTGGTATTCATGATTCTTTTAAAAATAAAACGGTTGGTGAAATTTTGGCTATGGATTTAGAACCGAACACTCATAATAGTATTTATGGTTATAAATCTGTAGGGCAAAAGCAAGTAGATGGGATCGTTGATCTTATTCATTCTCGTGGTTTTTCCTTTGAATGTGAAAATAAACCACATTTATCAAAACAACTGAGTATAATGTTATTAAGTAATTTTTTAGAAGATTATGTTGTTTATATTTTGAAGGATAGAGGCATTGATACGATTGATGATTTATTATCACTATCTATATCTATTCCTAATAATACTAATGAAAAAAATCTTTACAATATAAATAGAAATGAGTTAAATTTTCCTACGTGTGAACGTCTGATAGAACGTTTACATTTATTAGATTTATACTTTTATTGTGAAAATGAAGATAATAAAAATAAACCACTTACTAAGGAAGATTCTGTTTGGCGACTTATGTTACCAATGAATTTGATTAAATATTTGAAAAAAAATGGTATTCACACGATTGGTGAAGTATTACTTTTATCAACAAATCAAACTTATCTTTCCGGTCGATTCTTGACTTTAGATCAAGTTTTAAACTTAAATGATGAAGAAAAGCAAAAATTTATTGATTATATTCATTCTCTTGGGTTTTTCTTTGTAAATGAAGCGTCAATTATGAGATCAGATCATGTTGGCTCAAATACTCAAACTTTAGAAGACCGTATGTCAATTTTAGAAAACATTTTCTCAGGATTAGATGCTGAGTTTGTTTACCCATCTTTTTATAATGCTATTGAAAATCCAAGCGATATTTATCAAAATAAGTTTGTTATTTATTTTGTGAATAAAGTGAATGAAGAAGTAGCTATACCAAGTGAAGTTATTATAAGATTTTTAATTGATAAATTAGTAGAACATAAGAAAAAATTAAGAGATATTTCTAATAGAGTTAACGAAGGACTTGTTTTAAAAAAGAAATAAACCTTTTCTGAAGAGATCAGCGCATCTCTTTTTTCGTGACATTATTGTTATAAAAAAGCCGTAAACTTCCTAAGTTTTTTTTTCATCAAATTTACATCTTAAAGTATCCATGATATAATATCTTCATACTAAGGGGATGATGTTATGGACTCTAGAGGACAAGCTCTTGTTGAATATGTTTTAATCGTGGCTATTATAAGTGTGATAACTGTCAGTATCGTTTCTTATTTTGGGGGGTATTTAAAAGATACCATTGTCAAGACTTCTTGCGAACTTGTGAGTAATGTTTATGTTGAAGGAGATAAACCTGGTAATGCCGAATGTTTAACGAAAGATGAATATGAAATCAGGCAAAAAAAAGAGGGTCAAAAATGAGGAACAAAAAAGGTCAAGCTCTTGTCGAATTTGTAATTATTTTACCAATTTTTATTTTTATGTTACTTGCCATTATTGATGTTGGTAAAATTATTTTTGTTCAAAATCGTTTAGAAAACAAAATGTCTAATGTTTTAGATTTATATCGTAATCAAAAAAGTTACGATGAAATTTTAAATACTTTAACTCGTGATGATGAATCCATCAAATTAGAAGTCAAAAACGAAGAGAATACTAAAGTGACCTTTACATTAAAAAAAGAAGTTAATATTGTGACACCAGGCTTATCTTTAATATTTAAAAATCCTTATGATGTCACGGTAAGTGAGGTTATAAGTTATGAATAATAAAGGTCAAACCTTGATCATTTTTGTTATTCTTGTGCCTATTATTATTACCATGATGGCTTTAGTTGTCGATGTTGGTATGTTGGAAAATAAAGTTTTAAAAACAAAAAATATTGTGGATGTGGCTATTAATGAATATTTTGCTAAAGAAGATGTTGACGTGATTTCTAAAACGCTGATAGAAAATGATATTCCAACAAATAAACTTGTCATACAAAAAGCCGATAATGAGGTAAGCATTGATGTTTCTTATGAGATGGATTCTTTGTTCGGTAAAATTGTAGGCTTACAAAAATATGATATCAAAGTAAAACGTAAGGGAACTAAAAATAACGAAAAAATTAAAATTACAGAAGAATAGGATGGGGAATATGAAAAAGAAAATAGGGAAAAGTTTATGTTTATTTTCAGGAAAAGGTGGCGTTGGAAAGACTGTTTTAACACTTAATCTTGCCGCGGTTTATAGTCAAATAAATAAACATGTTCTAATCGTAGATTTAGATTTATCCGGTGGTGGTATTGCACTTGCTACAAATAAAGCTTTTGATAAAACAATTTATAATTTTGTCGATGATTACAACAACAATCGTTTTAAAGATTTTAATGATTATGTTGTGAAATATAACGATTATATTGATATCATGCCAAGTCCTAAAGATCCAAGACAAGCTTCTAAGATTGATTCAAAATATATTGAAATCCTTTTAGATAAGGCCATGTTTCATTATGATATGGTTTTAATTGATACCAACCATAATCTAAATGAATTAAATTTAGTTGTTTTAGATGCCGCCGATAATATCTTATTTGTCATGGAAAATGATCCCATGGATTTAAAAAATATAAAGAGTTTACTCTCTATCTTTAAAGATTTAGAAAAAACCAATTATAAAGTTTTACTTAATAATAGCCGAGATCCTTTTAAAAAATATTTTACCCTTTATGATATGAAGACCATTATTAAAAATAATATTGACTATGAAATTTCATCAGAATTTTATTTAAAAAATATGGATGCCTATGTTATGAATGGGGAAATTCCAATGCTTCAACCAAAAGCTCCCAATATCTTTAACAAAGACTATACAACGATGATGAATTTGGCTGTTAACTTTTTAGGAGGGGATAATAATGAGCAAAATTAGTTTAATTGAAGCTTTTAATATTGAAAGAAAGAAACCAAAATTTAATGATGTCAGTGATTATGAAGTCTTTCCTGATAAAAAGTTATTAGATGAACTACGAGTTAAAATCGTTGAAAATTTGATTGATCAAGAGATTCCCGAGGATAAACTTTTACAACAATTTATTAATGATGAAATTGATAAATCCATTGAAGGATACGATTTAACCAACTTAGAAAGAAGTCACTTATATAACTTAATTGATAATGAAATCAATGGCTATGGTCCTTTAACGGAACTTTTGGAAGATAAAAATATTACAGAAATAATGGTCAATAGTCCGAAAGAAATTTATATTGAAATTGATGGACAACTTATTAAAGATGAAAGTGTTTCGTTCATTAACGATGAACATATTATAAGAACCATTGAAAGAATGATAGGACCTATGGGTAGAACCATTGATGCGACAAACCCCATGGTCGATTCTAGACTTAAAGATGGCTCCCGTATTAACGCGGTTATTCCGCCTTTATCGACAAAAGGACCTATCATTACGATTCGTAAATTTAAAAAAGAAATGACAAGTGCCGATGACATGATAAGAATAGGGTCGATGACACCTTATATGGCGACATTTTTAGAAGCAGCCGTCAAAGGAAAATGTAACATCATTATTTGTGGTGGTACAGGTTCAGGAAAAACAACCCTTTTAAATATTTTAAGTAGTTTTATTCCCGATAATGAACGTATTATTACCATTGAAGATGCAGCCGAGTTAAAACTGGAAAAAGAACACGTCATTTCTTTGGAAACACGGGTGACTAACTATGATAATGAAGGTGAAATTACGATTCGTGATTTAGTTATCAATGCTCTTCGTATGCGACCTGATCGTATCATTGTTGGAGAAGTTCGTGGCAAAGAAGCTTTTGATATGCTTCAAGCTATGAATACAGGACATGAAGGCTCTTTAACAACGCTTCATGCAAACGGTGCTAAAGATGCTTTAAATCGTTTAGAAACCATGGTTTTAATGAGCGGACTTGATATTCCTATTAAAGCTATCAGAGAATATATTGTTAGTGCCATAGATCTTGTTGTTAATATCGAAAGAATGAACGATGGTAAAAGAAAAGTAACGTCTATTTGTGAACTGGAAAGTTTTCATGATGGTGATATTAACTTAAAAGAAATCTTTGCTTTCCATCAAAAAGGCTTAACTGACAATGGCGAAGTCGATGGTGAATATACCCTTTATGATAAAGAAATCCCAAGGGTTTATAAAAAAATTGCTTCAAGGGGTATCACCGAAATTGATGAAATGTTTCATATAAAATAGGAAAGGAGGCACCTAATGGAGTACTCATTACAAATTGTTATTACTCAAGGACTTATGGTTATTATTCTCGTTGTTCTTATTATTTATTTACTACATCAAAAAAGAGCTATCAAACTTCAAAAACGGTTTGATGCCTTTACTTTAAAAAGTGTTGTCGATGAAGAAAAAAGTATCTTTGATCATATTATGTCTTTCCTTTATAAAGTGATGAAAAAAGTAACGAGTTTTTTAAGTCATTCTGAGGTTTTAAAGAAACATAGTCTTCGTTATGATAAATTTATTAAATATGAAAATAAAGATAAAATATCATCCATGGATTATATGACAGTTAAGTTTTTTACAGGTTTACTTTTAGTTATTTTAAGTTTTGTTTCTTCCATGTTTCAACTATCTTCGTTATCTTTACCTTTCTTATTTCTTGCTTTTATTCTAGGTTTTTTTCTTCCTGATATTTTTCTTTATATTGGTTTTCAAAAGAAAAGAAAGAAAATCGAAGAAGATTTATTAAAAGCTATTATTATTATGAACAATAGCTTTAAATCCGGTCGTAATATTATGCAGGCAGTTGTGATTGTAAGAGATGAACTAGAAGGACCCATTAGTGATGAATTTAAAAAAATATATATGGATATGACATATGGTTTATCTATCGAAGTTGTCTTTGATCGTTTTTATAATCGGGTAAAATTAGATGATGCCAAATATATTGCCAGTTCTTTAACTCTTTTAAATAAAACGGGTGGTAATATTGTTAAAGTCTTTGGTACTATCGAAAAGTCTTTCTTTAGTAAAAAGAAACTTAAACAAGAAATGCAAAGTTTAACAAGTGCTTCTATCTTTGTTTATCGAACACTTTGTGTAATGCCTTTTTTGTTTATTTTAGCGATTTACCTTTTAAATCCAACTTATTTTGTACCTATGTTTGAAACCACTTTGGGACGTGTTTTACTTTTTGTAACCATTTTATTTTATAGTTTATATATCTTTATTATTAAACGGGTTATGGAGGTGAAAATGTAATGAAAAAAAATAGTATTGTAAAAAAAATATACTTAGATAGTACCATCAAAAAAATAACCAAAAAGGTAAAACTTTTAGGTATTAATTGTAAATATGATCCTATTGATTTATTAAATACACGTTTAATGTTAAGTCTTATTTTATTTGTTGTTATTTTGATCTTTTTTAAAAACGGTTTTTTCATGGCCCCTATTTCCGTGATTATTTTCCATTTTGCAAGTGAGTACTTTCTTCTTGATTTACCGATAAAAAAAAGAGAAGAAAAACTAGAAGAAGAAGCTATTTTCTTTTTCGAAGTCCTTGCCTTAACCCTCGAAAGTGGCCGTAATTTAACATCTTCTTTAACTATTACAAGTAAGAATGTTGATAGTGAGTTATCAAGAGAATTTCAAAAGTCTTTAAGTGAAATGCGTCTAGGTAAAAGTTTTCCCGAAGCTATGACTAGCATGAAAGAAAGAATACCAAGTGATGCGATTAATAACGCCATTTTAAATATTGTTCAAGCAAGTGTCTTTGGTAATAGTATTGAAGAATCTTTAAATAACCAACTTGACTTTTTAAGAGATAAAAGAATTTTGGAAATCAAAGGACGTATTGGGAAACTCCCTACAAAAATAAGTATTATATCCGTGTTATTTTTCATTCCTATTATTTTACTCGTTATTTTATCCCCTGTTTTAATCGAGTTTTTAGGGGGTGCCTAGATAATGTTAAATAAAAGGGGCATGACTCTTTTGGAAATTATTATCAGTATTGCCCTTATCTCTGTTGTCATGCTATTTTTATTTAGTCTTTTAAACGATATTCAATATGAGTCTAAGCATTCATCTTATGCCAAAGATTTTTTAGTGAGTAGAGCAACCCTTATTAAAGATGTCGAAGAAGAAATATTAAATAATACTGTGGAAAGAGTAACAATGACACCCGATTCTAAAACGATTGTGATTACTTTTTTAAATGCCAATCCTTTAACTATAGAAGTAGAAGAGAAAAAAATAACATATCAAAATACCGCTCAAGAAAAAGAAAGCTTTTCCTTAGCCGATGATAACGATGATGAAAAATTTGATTTAGCAGGTATCAAAGTGTTAAGTTATGAAGGTAATACAATTTATAGACCCGTAGATACCGATGGTGACGGTGTTTGTAATTATAACTGTGGAACCGATGAAACAAAAAATGAAGACTATGCTGTAAGTCCGGACTTTAAATATTATCACATCATTATTCCTGTTTTAACCGGTGCTGATGATAATGCCATTGATGATGTAGAATTTTTCTTTTTAGTAAAAAAGTAAGGAGGATTTAATGAAAAAAAATGGTTTTGTTTTTATTGAAACAATTGTTGTGACAGGTTTTTTAATTGTATCTTTAATGGTACTTTATACTTTATTTGTCACAACAAGCAATAGAGAAACAAGAAAATTAAGATATGATGATCCTCCTAAAATTTATGAAACTTATTTTTTATATCGTTACTTAGAAAACTTTAATTTAAGTGATCTTGTTGATAATATAAAATCTGGTGAAAAAAGTTATGAAACGATTTATCGAAGCCGTACAAATCTTTTTCCTGATTATGAAAAAGAAAGTGCTTTTTTTGAAAATATGTGGGCTGAACTGCATGTTGAAGCCATTTATTTACTTCCATCCACGATAAGTGAGATCGTCTCTTGTCCTAAAGATAAGTATACGACGATATGTACGGATCAAAATTTAATGAGTTATTTAAATACACTTGATGATGAAGAGGAAAATATTTTATACTTCGTGGTAGAGTTCAAGCACAAAAAAGATGGTACAACCTGTGAACAAAAAGATTGCTTTTATTATTTTTCCCATTACAAAATAACGACTTAATGAGTACTTTAGTTTTTCTTTTTACTATAAATGAATAATAGTATTAAGCTAACCAGTTCAAATATACCTAATAGTATTGGTAAAATTTTATATAAAACCAATTCTTTGGGATAATAAATGCCACAAAGTAATGTAACAAGATAAAGAAGAAAAAGTAAAATTGGAAAAGTGATTTTTAAACCTTTTTTTGGTAAGCATTCCTTTAAATTATTGCCAGCGATAGATAACGTCATAAATAAATCAAACAACCACGTAACTGAAATAATATTTTCTACTTTTTCAATAAAATTAAACAGTTTAATTTTCTTTAAAGTCATATATTCCGGATAGCGATAAATTTTAATAAGATTTGGCCCTAAAACGCCGATGATAAAAAGAGCCATAATAATGACTGTTAAAGAGGAAAACAAATATTTTAAAACGTATTTGTTTTTTTTCGCTTCCATATTAAGTAAAAGTAAAAAAGGGGCTGTACTATAAAAAGTATAATACAAAGTACCTTTAAGTAAAGAAGGAGTATTCGTTGTTAAAACAGGTAAAAAAGATTCTACTTTAAAATATTTTATTAAACCAAGACCTGCAAAAATAAATAAAATGAAAGAAATAGGCATTAAAATTTCGCCAACTTTAGCAATCGTAGTTAAGCCTTTTTTACAAGCTCGAAAGACCAAAAAAGGAATGGGAAATGAAATAAAATATATAGGCGATTTAAGTAAGAAAAAAGAATCAGCAAACGTTTGGAAAATAAAGGCTATTTGAGTATAAATTAAAATATTAAAAAGAAAAAAGATAACTAAAAGTATATATTTCCAAAGACTACTATCTTTTTTTAGAGGAATAAGATTAATCTTTTCTTTGAGTTTCCCATAAAGATAGATAATACCAGTACCGAAAATAGTTCCTAAAATAGCGCATATATAAGTATCTTTACCCGTTAGTTTTAAAAGATAAGAAAAGCCAAAACCTAAGAAAAAAACCCGCCCTAAAAAGTAAGATAAAACAAATATTTTACGTTCATTCATTTGGATTCACCTCAAAAATTAACCCATTTTTATTGATATCTAAATCGATATTAACTAACGTATCTTTTAAATACCAATTTGTTAATTCTTTCCTTTCTTTTTGATAATAAATATTTTGAAATTCTAAAACATCACTTTGGAAATTTTGAATTTTTTTTATTAAATGATTTATTTCCTTTTTGATTTCGTCACTAAAAGTATGACTTAACTCTTCATAACTAGAAGAAGTACGAAAATCTATTTCACAGTTATCTTCAATAACACTTCCCTTTAAAGAGGAATCGATAAGAATATTATCTTCTTTTACTTTTATATCTGTATCGCGATTATGATATAAATCAATGGTAATAGTTTTATCTTCTTTAAAAGGACAGGCCATTTTAATAAACGTGTTATCACTTGTATTTTTAAGCAAATTAAATAAAGAAGTTTCTTGTTCATTTAATTGTCCAACCATTTGATAATCCTTAAATAAGGCCATTCCAGAAAGAGCAAAAGTTGTTGTTTCATCTTTTTTTATTGTATTTAAATAAGCATCTTTTTTAGGGTCAACAAAGTTATTCATCAAAGTTTCAAAATCCATGGTAATTGCTATTTTGGGAGTAGAACGATTATTAGTAAGGGCTTTTTCTAGAGCCAC
The DNA here is from genome assembly GCA_934101275.1 of uncultured Bacilli bacterium. GTDB lineage: Bacteria > Bacillota_I > Bacilli_A > RF39 > UBA660 > Ventrenecus. The sequence continues at coordinate 4,559 of CAKOQM010000004.1, read as the reverse complement.
AGATGTCACTGGAGATGCTTCATTATTATTTTCAAGTATTACAGATGCTTTTCCATCTAAAACGATAAGAGGGTAAAAGATTTTGCGAATATTAGGTTCCCTTAAAATGTAGTCAGTTACATCTTGCATATAGTTTTTAGCGATTTCTTCACTAAATAAAATCACTTTAACATGGGCAAAATAGCCTTCTTTATGAATTTTTAAACTAGCATTGGCGAAGGCTTCAGAAATTGTTTTACCAGTTGCTTTTACATAAGATGCTTTTTCATCGTTTTCTTTTTGACATTCCAAAACTTCAAAAGTAACCTCATAATCATCTTCATAATCAATGGCAATCCCTGAAATAATGGCTAAATCATTTAATTCTTGATAGTCATAACAACCTCCTAAAAAAAGAGGAATAAGAAGAATAAAAAGTAATTTTTTCATTTGGCAATCCTCCTTTGTTTCGTAAAGTTTTGTTCGGTAAGTAAAGGGCTTCTTTCGTTGTTTTTAGAAAAATTGTTTTTAAGAAGACCTTGCATTAAATATTTGAAGTCAAAAGGGGCTAGAGGATAAAAATAAGGTTCATCGAGGGTTTTAATTTCAATGACATGAATGAGAAAATAAATAAAGGCTAAAACAATGCCATAAAGGCCATATAAAGCCGCGGCAAAAAGAAAGATAATTCTAAAATAACGAGCGGCATCAACAAGTTCAGTTTCCGTAAATATTAAACTTGTAATAAAAGTAAAGGCAATGACGATAATCATAATCGGACTAACAAAACCTGCTGATACCGCAGCTTCACCAAGGATTAAAGCCCCAAGTATGGAAATAGCACTTCCGTAAGTGTTAGGAAAACGAATATCACTTTCTCTTAAAATTTCATAAATAAAAAGCATTAAAATAGCTTCTACCAAAGTAGGAAAAGGTACATTATTTCGTTGGGCTGCAAAATTAATAAGTAAAGAAGAGGGAATCGTTTCAGGATTATAATTAATAAGGGCAATGTAAAGACCAGGTGCCATCATTGTTATAAAAAAGCACATAAAACGTAATACTTTTAAAAAATTAATATTATTTGTTTTACGATAATCATCACTGACAGGATTAATAAAATCACCAAAAAAAGCTGGCAATATAAGGGCAAAAGGTGATGTATCTATTAAAATAACTATTTTTCCGGCCATTAAAGCACTAGATACATAATCAGGTCTTTCTGTTTTAATAACTGTTGGAAAATTAGTCTTGTTTTCTTCTTCTAAATATTCGGCAATAACACCGGAATCAATAATACCATCAATATCTATTTTTTTAAGTTGTTTATAAATTTTATCAAGACTATCTTTTTTAACAATATCATCAAAATATAAAATATTTAAAGTTGTATTAGTTTTTCTACCTATGACAACATTTAAGGCTTTCAAGGTACTAGATTTAATTCTTCTTTTAACAAGACCTAAATTAATTTGAATATTTTCTGTAAAAGCATCTTTAGGTCCAAATACGTCCTGTTCTGTTTTAGCCTCTGGTATTCCTCTTGTAATATCTGCTTTGGTTTCTAAAGCTAAAATCTCACTACCTTTAATAACAATGGTAAAGCCATTTGTTATATAAAATTCGATTTCATCTATTTTATTTAAAATTAAAGTATGAGGTGCCGGAATTAAACTTTGAATATCTTTAAATGATTTCTTTTTTAAGGCTGTTAAAAGAGTAATGTTTTTTAAAATATAATCATTAACTTTATCACTACCCGTGACACTTTCTAAATATAAAACGTATAAAGTTGTTCGGTAGTTTATCTTGATTTTTTTTGTGACAAAATCAGTATTGTTTTCAAATTGTTTTTCTATTTGCCTTAAAATTTTATTTTGCATTGATATCACCATTTTTAATATGAAACAAAGAAAAAAATTTATGCGTTTCTTGAAAAAAAAGTTTGCATATGATACTCTTTTAAAAAGAAAGCGATGATTTTATGAAAGTACGTATTGAAAAATTTGATTATGAAGGCAGAGGACTTTGTCATATTGATGGTAAAGTGACTTTTGTTCCTAAAACTTTAAAAGACGAAGTTGTTGATATCAGTTTAGAAAAGAGTGAAAAGCATTATAATAACGCTAGCCTAAAGGAAATAATAGAGAAAAGTCCGGAAAGAATACCTTCTTTTTGCCCTTATAGTAGTCTTTGTGGTGGTTGTGCTTTTTCTCATCTTTCCTATGAAAATTCCCTAAAGTACAAAAAAGAAATTATCAGTGATTTATTAAAACAAAACAATATTTCTTTTTCTTCTTTAGAAATTATTCCTTCAAGACCTGTTTTAGGATATCGTAATAAAGTAAGTTTAAAAGTAGAAGAAAAAGAGTTTGGCTACTACGAAGAACAAAGTCATCGTTTCATTCCTATTAAAAATTGTTATTTGTTAAGTCCTTTTATTGAAAGTCTTTTAAAAGATTTTTCTATGTTTCATTTTCAAAATGGCGAACTTATTATACAAACAAATAGTAAAGGGGAGATGCTTTTAAATATTAAAACCCAAGATAAAATTTCTATTTTAGAAGAATTTACTAAACCATTACAAAGATCTTTATTGAAACATTTTTAATCATATATAATTTAATCAGAAAGAAAAGTATATGAAATAAAAAAATTATGCTATAATTAACATTAATTGATGAGAAGATGTGCTAACGATGGTTAAAAACAAGAGTTTTTTTGGGAAAAGGAGAAATTTATGAGAAATGGTTGGAAACAAAGAACTATTATTATTTCTATATTGATTTTGCTAGTGAGTATTTACTTGGTTTATAATTTTATAATTAATCCTAGGGATGAATTTGGAAATCGTTGTCAAACACTTTATAATCAAAAACAATATGAATTAGTTACAAAGGACAAGATTGATATTCCTGAAAAATCTTGTTTTGTATCGGAATGCTGTTCTCATGTGGCAACTTTTCGTTCTAAAAAAGATTATGAATCTTTAACAAAAGAGTTAGAAAATTTAGAAAAAAGTTTAAATTCTGTCTATTCTGATTTAGAATTTGAAATTAAAGTTACGCAACATGATTTTTATAATACTTATATAATAAAGTATCATAAAAATAAATAATATATTAGGTAGGGACTGTTGATAAATTATGTAATTAATTTCGACAGTTTTTTTCTTTACATATGGAAATTTTTCAAAATTTATTTTCTTTTGGTGAAGAAACTTATCTTTATATTGTAGAGATAAATTATAGGTGATAGTTTAACTAAGGATTAACAAAAATTATGCGTTTCTTGCAAAAAAAGTTAGCATATGATACTCTTTTAAAAAGAAAGCGATGATTTTATGAAAGTACGTATTGAAAAATTTGATTATGAAGGCAGAGGACTTTGTCATATTGATGGTAAAGTGACTTTTGTTCCTAAAACTTTAAAAGACGAAGTTGTTGATATCAGTTTAGAAAAGAGTGAAAAGCATTATAATAACGCTAGCCTAAAGGAAATAATAGAGAAAAGTCCGGAAAGAATACCTTCTTTTTGCCCTTATAGTAGTCTTTGTGGTGGTTGTGCTTTTTCTCATCTTTCCTATGAAAATTCCCTAAAGTACAAAAAAGAAATTATCAGTGATTTATTAAAACAAAACAATATTTCTTTTTCTTCTTTAGAAATAGAACCTTCAAGACCTGTTTTAGGTTATCGTAATAAAGTGAGTTTAAAGGTACAAGAAGGAGAGTTTGGTTACTATGAAGAACAAAGTCATCGTTTCATTCCCATTAAAAATTGCTTTTTGTTAAGTACTTTTATTGAGAGTCTTTTAAAAGACTTTTCCATGTTTCATTTTCAAAATGGTGAACTTGTCATTCAAACAGATAGTAAAGGGGATATGCTTTTAAATATTAAAACCCAAGATAAAATTTCTATTTTAGAAGAATTAACGAAAAAGCACTCGATTAAAGGTATTTTACTTAATAATAGATTAGTTTATGGAACTAATATTTTAGAAGAACAAAGAGGAAATATTTATTATCGTTATTCTTTTCATTCCTTTTTTCAAGTAAATGCCTATATTTCCGAAAAGATAAAAGAAGATGTCATGACTTATGTAAATCCTAAAGATGAAGTATATGATCTTTACTGTGGAGTAGGTTTCTTTTCTCTTCCTTTGGCTTTAAAAGCTAAGAGTGTTATAGGTATCGAAGAAAATAAAGAGGCAATTTTAATGGCTTTAGAAAATGCCCGTTTAAATTATATTGAAAACGTATCTTTTAATGTTGGCAAAGTAGAAAATATTTTACCTAAGGTAAAACACAATGTTACACTTTCTTTAGTAGATCCACCAAGAAGTGGCTTAAAACCTATTGTGATAAAGACACTTATTGATTCTAATATTCCTAAAATTTTATATGTTTCTTGTAACCCATTAACGTTAGTAAGAGATTTAAAAGAGTTTACTAAATACTATGAAATTCAGTCAATAAAACTTTATGATATGTTTTCTTATAGTAAACACGTTGAATGCGTTTCAGTACTACATCGAAAAAGCCTTGAAAAATAAGGCTTTTTGATTTTTAGTAAAACTAAAA
>CAKOQM010000003.1 GCA_934101275.1 uncultured Bacilli bacterium | reverse complement strand
GCTGTGCAATAATTTATAATTTTCAATTTTTTAAATTTTTATTAAAAACTATTGACTATTCATAGTTGGTCTCCTTTCATTAAATTTCGAGAAATATTAAAATACCTCTCATATGTTTCCTCACTCAAACACTAAATATCAGACACCAAATTGAATTTTTTTAATATTTTTCATTAAGTTTCTCAATTAGAGCGAGTTTCACGAAGTTAAATTTAATATACTTCTCATTTGTTTCCTCACAAATAAGCAAAATGTATAGTATAAAATTAAAATTTTTTCAAAAATTGTGTAATTTCTTTAATATTGTACTTTTGATTATTTTGTTTAATATAAAATGGCTTATTTGATATTTCATTAACTTTGTATTCAAGTATTGTAAGAGTAGCAGGATATGTAATTTGATATTCAGTAGGTGTTATTACTTTTAAGTTAGTGTGTATAATAGTTTTAATTTTTCCTAATTTAACCTTATATTTAAAGTCTTTTAAGATGTCCATTAAATCTTTATTAGGTTTTAGATTTTCAATTACTTTAAATTTAAGCATGAAAAAAGTCCTCCTTTCTAGAAAGAGAACTTTTTAAGTTTTATATAAAATAAAAACTTACGAACAATTAAGTCCGTAAGTTGATTTCAAATGGAGCAGGTGAGCAGAATCGAACTGCCGATATTAGCTTGGAAGGCTAGAGTTATACCATTTAACTACACCTGCATTGCCTTGACGCTTTTAATTATATCATAAAATAAATAAATATCAACAATTTTATGGATTTTTTTTTGAAAATGTAATATAATGATTTTGTTGCTGAAATGGCTCAGCTGGTAGAGCAACGCCCTCGTAACGCGTAGGTCGCAGGTTCGAATCCTGTTTTCAGCACCATTTTGCATATAAAAAGCTATCTGTTTTGGGATAGCTTTTTTTCAATATATGAAATAAATTCATATAAAACAAAAGATAAAATGATTAAAATAACAATGCCACTCATAACTAAGTCGAGATTAAAAACTTGTGTTCCATAAATAATTAAATAGCCAAGTCCTTCTTTACTTACTAAAAATTCACCCATGATAACACCTATCAAAGTCATAGAAATATTGATTTTCAATGAAGCAATAACAGATTTAAAAGATGCGGGAAGTACTAAATATTCTAAAGTTTGAATCTTAGAAGCTCCCAAGGTTTTAAATAATTTTATTTTTGTTTCATCAATACCTACAAAACCATTATAAATATTTAAAATGCTTACAATGAGATTGATTAATAAGGCCATAATAATAATGGATTTCATATTTGCCCCTGCCCAAATAATAATCATAGGACCAAGAGCTACTTTAGGAAGACTATTTAACATCGTTAAAAATGGGTCTATGATTTTATAAAGTAAGGGTATTTCATACAAGATAATAGAGACAATAAAACCGAGTGAAATACCAATTGTAAAAGCAATGATAATTTCATTAAGTGTGGTAAAAAGGTGTGAAAATAGTTCTTCCGATAAATAAAGGCTTTTAATAGTATTAAAGATACGACTTGGACTGGAAAAAATAAAAGCATTTAATATTTTTTTAGATGTTAGGTATTCCCATAAGAACAAAAAAAGTCCGACAATTAAGATTTGAATAAAAATAACGAAATATTTTTCTCTTTTCTTTTTTTGAATTAACTTTTTAACATCAGCTGACATAATCTAAATCCTTCCATATTTGTTCATAGTATGAAGCAAATTCTTTGGCCTTTCTATTTTCTATAGGACTTTTTTTGTTTGTTAAGGAAATAGGATAAATTTTTTTGATATGACAAGGTCTTTTTGATAACACAATAACTCTGTCGGACATAGAGATTGCCTCAGCAATATCATGAGAAACCATAATGGCTGTAATATGTTCTTTTTTTATAATTTTATAAACATCATCACTAATCGCAAGACGTGATTGATAATCTAAAGCTGAAAAAGGCTCATCTAAAAGTAAAATATCTGGTTTGGTCGCAAGTGTTCTAATAAGAGCTACCCTTTGCCGCATACCACCGGATAGTTCATGAGGATATTTATCTTCAAAATCATCTAAGTGATAACTTTTTAAAAGACTTTTGACATAATTAATATTCTCATGCGTTAATTTCTTTTTTATTTTTAAACCCAGTAGAGCATTATCTAAAATTGTTAACCACGGAAGAAGTGCATCATTTTGTAACATATAACCGATAGTTAAATTTTTTTTAGAATAAATGATTTCTCCTTTAGTTGGTTTTTCAATATTAGAAAGAATGCTTAATAAGGAAGATTTACCACAGCCACTTGTTCCCACCAGAGTGACGATTTCATCTTTATAAATGTCTAAATCAATTGTATCAATCGCTTTAATTTCTTCTTTAACCGTTATGTAATTTTTTTGTAAGTTTTTAATAGTTAATAAATTAGTCATTTAAATTTTTTACAAGTTCATGAAAAGGCACGTATTGATCTAGGAGATTGTTTTCAATCATTAAATCTTCTAAGTTTTGATAACTTTTTTCGGAAATTGTGGTATCAGAAAGCCAACTATCACTTTCTTTATAACGTGCAATGATGTTTGTTAAATCATTTAAACTACTGTCTTTAAATTGAGGTAAAATAACATTCGCGATGCTCTCAGCCTCTTCATCTAAAACAAATTCAAGTCCTTTATTTAAAGCATTGTTAAATTTTTTTAAAGTATCTTCATTTTTTTCAAGATAACTTTTTTTAGCATAATAAGCGGTATAAGGCATTTCGCCAGATAATTCTCCAATCGATGCGACAACATAACCTAAACTTTCTTTTTCAAGTTTTGTGGCATTAGGTTCAAATAAATTGACATAATCTCCAATACCTCCAATAAAGGAACCGCCTAAAGATGCAAAATCAATAGAATAATTGATATTTAAATCCGTTTCTTTCAAACCAGCATTTTTTAAAGCATTTAGAAAGTTTAAAGCTGGCATACCACCTTTTCTACCAACGAGTATTTCTTTGCCTTTTAAATCTTCCCATTTAAAGTCTTTTTCTCTTCCTAGGATAAATTGACCATCTCTTTTGGTAAGACCGGCAAAGGTTACTAAGTAATCGTCTTCATTTCCTTTATAAATGTAAATGGCACTTTCAGGACCGGCAAAACCAATTTCTACATCGCCTGATAAAACCGCCGCGGAAACTTTATCGGCTCCAGGTGTTAAAATAAGGTCGATGTTTAACTCTTCTTCTTTAAAAAATCCTTTTTCTAAAGCTACATAAAAAGGTGCATAAAAAGGACTATGGGTAACTTCTGCAAGACGTAAAGTTTCTTTCTCTTCCTTTTTATTTTCTTTAAATAATTCATACGAAACACACATTAAAATAATCAGTAATAAACAGATAAACGTTGTTATTATTTTCTTTTTCAAACAAATTCCTCCTTTTGTTCATTCATAGTATATGAGAAATTTTAAGGAGTGTTCTGGGCGAAAATGAATTGTCAAAAATGCTATTTACAAAGAAATTTTAATTTGCTATAATTGACCTAGAATAGAAGGAGTGTGGCTTAGATGACAGTCAATACGGAAACATTATTAGATAAATTATATAACCTTCGTGGCGCGGATAGTGATATTTTAAAAGAAATGGAACGTCAAAAAGCAAAAGCAGAAGCAACGAAAGCAAGAACAACGGATGAAAAAGCTAATTTGCAAAAAGATATTGCTGACCTAAAAAAACAACGCAAGGAATTAGAAGAACAAGGGGACAAGTTTAAAGAAGTTTTAGGAAATATTCATCGTGAAGATTATGAAACAGTGTTAACAAAATTACATGTTGATTTTGATCCAAAGGGATTACTTGAAAAAGTAGAAAAGAACCTTCCTAAAACAATTGAAACCGTCGAAAAAGATACTAAAAAAGCAGAAGATGAACTTATTAAAGTTGAAGAAGAAATGAATGGAGCTATCACGGCTATTGAAGAACTTGGTATCCGTAGAGATGCCGCTTTAGCAAATCAAGATAAATTAAATGAGTATTTTGATTTAGCATTAACAGGCCACATTAATATAACAAGAGATTCCATTACTTCTTTATTACAAGATTTTGGCTTTAATGAAGCTGAACAAAGAGAAACAGCTAAAATTTTAATGTTCCCAGAAGACGCTTTATTCCAATATGATGAAAAAGTAAAAGGAAGAGCAAGGGTAGGTAAATCTATTTCAGAAGTCTTACAAGAAGCAAAAACAATGGTAGACGAAGAACCTGATGTTATTGATGATATTAAAGTGCCAACATTTGATATCGATAGTGAATTTATAGTAGAACAACCAAAAGAAGAAAAAAGTATTAAAGATGAAGTTATTGAAACTTTAAAAGAAAAGGGAATGGATTATCTTGATTTTACAAGTGATGAAATAACGACATTAATGGATCATTTTAATAAAGATGTTGTTGTAAAAAATCTTGATTTTATGAAAGAAACAGGTTTTGCAAGTGATATTTATATTAATCATGTTAATATTATGCTTGATGAAGAATTAGAAGATAAAATTAAATTATTATTATCATCTGGCAAAGAAGTTTTAGATATTTATTTAAATCCGAAAGTTTTAGTTAAATATAACTTAAAAGAATTACAAGAAACCATTGATAAAATCAAAAATAATGGAATGGATCCAAAAGAAGTGCCATTAATGGCATATTAGGAGGACATTATGGAAGAATTGAAAGAATTTAATAAATTTAAGACTTATTTTGATGGCATGCCAAAAAATGCCTATGATATTGCTTATGTAAATTTTACTCTTAATAAAGACGATGCTTACAATGTCGTTGATGATTTAATCGCCGCAAACATGAGTGCTGATGTTACTATGGCTGTAGGTTATTCAAAGTTAGCTATGTTTACAAAGGAAGAAATGGCAATGATTAAAAACGAAGAATATCTTGCTAATTTAAATGATCCTGTTAAGTTAAGAACCATAGCTATTATGGCCCTTAAAAAACTTTCTGAAAATATGGGAATGGGGGTTACAAAATAATGAGGTTTCTAGAATCACTAGGCTTTTCAAAAGAAGAAATAGCAAAATTTAAAGATTCTGTTGCAGATGTTATGTTAGAAACATTAGACGGAAATAAAAAACTTGTTAAAGCAAACCTTCAATACTTAATAGATCTTGGGGTTAAAAATGTTCATGATGTTTTCTTTAACTATTATGAATTATTTTTACTTGATTATAGTAATTTTACAGGTATTTTTAACAAATACGATCGTGAAGATTTAATTGAAAAATTAGATAAAAATGTTGCTATTGTAGAATATTTATAAAAAGAAGACTTTATGTCTTTTTTGTTTTAAAAGGTGAAGGAAAGGAGATTGTAAATGGAGGCGTTTGCTAATTTTTTGGCTAATAATTATTTATGGTTTTTAATTTTAGCTTTGTTATCTTTATTTTCTTTAATTGGTTATTTTGTTGATCAATCTGAACAAAAAAAGGGAATCTCTAAATTTAGTGGTCAGGAAGATCAATACAATCTAGAGTCTCTTGCTTTTCTTGCTCAAAATAAGACGATTGGTTCAGCTATAAATACACATATGCCATATAATGAAACTCAAAACAATGTTATTTTGGATACAAATAGCAATCCTATTAACAATAGTGATATTGAAATATTAACAAAATAAAAATATAATCCGTGTCGAATTATATTTTTTTAATTTCTTTAAAAATATATTCTTTATTTTTCTTTTGAAAAATATACTGATAACCTTCTGCTTTGTCTATATAATTATCGATATTTAAGTAAGAATTATCATTTAGAGTTGAATTAATACCAAATAAAATATCTTGTTGTTTTGTATTTTTATAAACAATTAAGGAATTACGATTATCTTCATTATCTAAGGTATAATACACACTTTTTTCTTCAATAATAAGCGTTGTTTCATTTTCTTTAGCGCCTGTTATTTTGGTTAAAAATCCATAATTTATATTTTGATTACAATCATTTTGCTTTATAAATATTTTATTTAAACTTAAATATTGATAGCCACAAATGGAATGAGGAGTTAATGTAGTAATACTTGTTTTATTTTTAATTTCATTTTGAACGTCTTCTAATGTTATGTATTCTTGATTTTGAAATATATTTTGAAGACCAATTTGAAGTAAGTAACTATTATTTAACTTCTCTTTATCATAAAATTCAAATTGTGCTTCACTACTTACTGTTGTATGAATTTCATTATATAATTTTTGAACAATATATGAACTAGGATCAATATCTTTAAAAGTCATCATCTGTTTTATCTTAGCTATATAAATGATATATGCGCTAAAAGATAAAACAACAAAGGATAATAATAAAGATAAACCAAATACTACTTTTTTCAAATTGACCACCTATCCTACGATAAGTTTATCATGAAATAGAAAATAATTCATCTTCTTTTTTTTAACTAGAAAATTTTGAAGTGAAAAACAATGTATATTTTAACCAACACTTTTAAATTTTTTGTTAAAAGGTACTTGAACTTTACTTAAAATTTTGATATATTTTTATCATAGAGAGGAGATAAAAAATATATGGAAAAGAAAAATATGGTATTGTTAACAGTTATCGCTGTTGCTACATTATTAGTAGCTGTTGTGGGGGCAACATTTGCTTACTTCTCAATTTCAACTACTAACAATTTTGGTGGTGGAACTAGCGATCAAGGTAAAACTAATATCACTGCTTCAGATGCTGCCAACGCAGATGCAATCACTATTACTGAATCAAGTAATGCTGGTTCATTCACTGAAACTGGTGTATATCCTGGTCATAAAGAAGTTGCTGCAATCAAAGTTAATGCTAAGAGTGCACAAGGAACTGTTCCAAGTATCAAAATTACATATAATACAACAAAAAATGAATTTGCTGATGGTTCATTAAAAATTTCTTTATATAAGAAAAATACTGAAGTAGCTATTACTGACAATTATTTTGTTTGTACTAAAAAATCAGTTAATTCTAAATTATATGAAGAATGTACTAACGATACTGACAACTCTGGTTTAGGTACAGAAGTAACTACAGTTAATCTTCTTAAAGCAACTACAGCTTATACGTTAACTGCTTCAGATGCTGTAAATGTTAGTACAACTGGTGCTGATACTTTCTATTATGTTGTAGTAGAATTTATTAACACTGACGCTGATCAAAATGAAGACGCTTCTGGAAAAGCTCTAAATGGACAAGTTAAAGTAGAAGTTGTATAGTTTTACAATTCTATCTTGGTAAATTACTCTTGATGTTTTCAAGAGTTTTTTTATTGTATAAAATTTTGTCATGTGTTATAATTTTTCTATAAGATAGGGATTGGAGAGTTGTTACTATGAACCAAGATTTAAACAAAGAACCAAAAGAATATGTTGATTACGAAGAACAATACAAAGAACTTATCGAAGAAGAAAAAGAAAAAGCTTCTCGTTCTATGTTTGTACGTATGCTTATTATTTTTGTAATTATTTTATTACTTTTACTCGGTTCTACTTTTTTATATTTAAAACTGTATGGAGATAAAACAAGACATTATTATGGTACTTGTAAGATTAACTGTGATACGAATAATGATGGTAAATGCGATTGGAATTGTGATACTGACGGTGATGGCATTATTGATTTAAATGGTGATACCGACGGTGATGGTTTCTGTGATTTAAACTGTGATACAGATGGTGATGGTAAGCCAGATACGAATATTGATTATGCCAAAGATAGAACTCCTCATTTTAATATTGATATTGACATGGATGGTAAGCCAGATAGAAACTTAATGAATCAAGATAATGATGGCGATGGTAAATGTGATTTAAACTGCGATACAAACAATGATGGCTGGCCAGATACTAACATCGACTTTGATGGCGATGGCAAAGCAGATATTAATATTGACATAGACGGTGATGGCAAAGCAGATTTAAACATTGATACTACGGGTGATGGTAAAGCAGATTTAAATATTGATACTGATGGTGATAATGTTTGTAATGTAAATTGTGATACTGACGGTGATGGCAAACCAGACACCAATATAGATTATAAAGATAATAAAGAACCAACGTTTAATAAAGATACCAATGGAGACGGTAAAGCAGACAGCAATTTAATGAATCAAGATACCGATGGTGATGGCAAATGTGATTTAAATTGTGATACTGACGGTGATGGCAAGCCAAATATAAATATTGATATCGATGGCGATGGCAAGGCTGATATAAATATAGATACTACGGGTGATGGTAAACCAGATTTAAATATTGATACCGATGGTGATGGTAAAGCAGACGTTAATGTTGATACCAATGGCGATGGTAAGGCAGATACTAATTTAATGAATCAAGATACTAATGGCGATGGCAAATGTGATTTAAACTGTGATACAGATGGAGACGGATTACCAGATTTAAATATTGACAGTAATAATGATGGTAAGTGTGATTTAAATTGTGATACTAATAACGATGGTAAAGCAGATACCAATATTGATACGAATAATGACGGTAAATGTGACAAGCAATGTACTTATGCTAAAAATGATAAAATTTTAGACATTGCTACGGAAGATATTGTAACCTTATACACTACTTATAATCGTGATGTTGTGGCTAAAGGAATTCAGCCAGGTTGGTCTGATACTCAAAAATTGACAGTTGAAAACAAAAGTAAAAAATCATTAATATATAGTTTGAAATTTACAGATGTTGTTAATGAATTTAATCCTAATAGTGAACTTACTTATACAGTTAAAAGAGATGGTATAGTAGTTGTTCCAACGACAGCTTCTCCTTTAACAGATACTTATATTTTAAAAGAAGTATTAATACCTGCTCATACAACATATGTTTATACGATTGATTATCATTTTATTGAAACAGGACATCTTCAAAACTATCAACTTGAAAATAAATTTAATGCTCGCATTGTAGTAGAAACTAAATAGACAGGAGTAGACATACTCTCGTCTTTTTTTTGACAAAATTCTTGTCTTTTATAGTATTGTTATTATATAATTAGGATATATTATAAGAATAAGAGAGGTTTTTGTTATGTCTGAAAGAAAAAGTAAATTTAGTTCTATTACACAAATATTTAAGTTCATAACAGGAATTATATCTTGGGTTATGCTCGTTATATTAGTTTTGATCGCAGCTTTTTTGCTTTATTATTTTGTAAGTATGCGTGTTTATGCCAATAAAGGTGAAAGTTTTAAACCTGCTGTTAGTTTATATACTATTGTTACACAAAGTATGGAGCCCAACATTAATCCTTACGATGTTATCTTGGATGCTACGGTTAAAGATCCAAAAGACATTAAAATAGGAGATGTCATAACCTTTATTTCTACGGCCTCCATTTCAAGAGGGATGACAATAACCCATCGTGTTTATGATATTAAAGAAGAAAATGGCGAATATTATTATTATACGAAAGGGGATAATAATATTAGTCCAGATTTAGTTCCGGCAAGTTATACAAATGTTTTGGGGAAAGTTTTACTACGTATTCCTCAGTTAGGAAGATTACAAGCGTTTTTATCTACCAAAGCTGGTTGGCTTTTAATCGTTGTTATTCCCGCTTTATTTGTTATCATAAGTGATATTGTTAAGATGTTCCGTCTTGGAACGGCTAAGAAAAATGTGGATAAGCAATTAATGACAGAAGAGAAAGAAAAACAACAAGAAGAAAAAGAGTTACAAGAAACTCATCAAAAATTATTAGAACGTTATAGCTTAAATGAGACAATTGAAGAAAATAAAAGTGACGAAAGAGAAGAAATTTTAAATACTTCAGAAAATAATGAAGTAAAAAAAGAAGAACCTATAAAAGAAGAAATGCCTGAAGAAAAACCGGAGGAACCAGAAGTTCAGATAAATATACCAATTAAACTTCCTAAAATTAAAGAAGAAATGGAACTTCCAAAAGTGTCTAATCCACCAAAACCAAAGTCAAAAGCTAAAAAGAAAACAACAACAAAGACTACAACGACGAAAAAAACAACAAGTACTAAGAAAACTTCGGGTACGAAAAACACGTCTTCTAAAAAGAAAACAACGTCTAAAAATACATCAAATAAAAAGAAAAAATAAAAAATCTACAGTTTCTGTAGTTTTTTTATGTTAAAATTTCATCGATTAAACCATAGGAAAGTGCTTCTTCACTGGATAAAAAATAATCTCTATCCGTATCTTTTTCAATTGCTTTTAATGTTTGATTTGTGTTTTTAGCTAGAATTTTATTTAATTTATCTTTAATTTTTAAAATTCTTTCACAAGCGATTTTCATATCGGAGGCTTGTCCTTCCATGCCACCAAGCGGTTGATGAATCATCACATCAGCATTTTTAAGGGCACATCGTTTTCCTTTGGTTCCACTTGATAAAAGAACAGAAGCCATAGAAGCGGCCATACCAATACAGATGGTTTTGACATCACTTTTGATATAGTTCATTGTATCATAAATGGCCATACCGCTTGTGACAGATCCACCCGGACTATTGATGTATAAATAAATGTCTTCATGGCTTTTAGAATCTAAATATAAAAGCTCACTAATGATAATGTTTGCCATCGCATCATTAATCTCACCACATAAAAAGATAATCCTATCTTCAAGCATTCTTGAATAAAGATCATAAGCCACTTCTTTATTACTGTCTTTTTCTAAAACTGTTGGAATGATATTCATATTTTTCACCTAATATAATCATAGTCAATTTTTTTAAAAACTATTCAAAAAAAAACAAATTTATGTTAAGATTAGAAAGAGAATAAGAGGGATGAGATGAAGAATTTTAACGTGACTATCGAGGGTAATCATTATGAAGTAACAAACGAAATGACTTATTATGACGTTTTAAAAGATATTTATCCGAATGCGATTTTAGCGAGTGTCAATGACGAGATATATTCTTTAGATACGTTAGTGAAAGAAGAAGGTGTCATAAAGCCACTTGATGTGACGACTCTTCCTGGCTATAAAGCCTATCAAAGTGGTTTAAAATTTTTATTTTTTTTAGCGATTAAAGAGCTTTTTCCTGAAGCTGAGATTGCCTTTTTACACAGTGTACCTAAAGGTATTTTAAGTGAGATAAAGGTAAAACATAACTTAACGAGCGAGGATGTGTCTAAAATAAAGGGGCAAATGGCCTTGAATGTATCTAAAAAATTACGTTATTTAAAATATAATTTTGAAATAAAAGATGCTTATGAATATTTTATGAAAAAGGGTGAAACGGAAAAAGCTTTAAACTTACAAACGTTAAATAATCCCATTGTCTCTCTTTATCGTCTAGGTAATGAACTTAATTATTTTTATACGCTTATGCCATATGATACAGGAGCTATCCATTTATATGACCTTGTTTTTTTAGGGAAAAACCGGATTGTTTTAGTTTGTCCGAATATGACAAGTGGGTTAACGGTTCCTGAGTATGTTCACTATGAAAATATTGTGGCTAATTTTATGGATACCAAAAAATGGCTTTCCTTAATGAATACGCAGTATGTTTCTTTAATGAATAATCTTGTTAGTTCTTCAAAGATTAAAGAATTTATCGCCTCTAATGAAATTTTGTTTGTAGAAGATATCTTAAAATGTTGTGATGTGATTACACAGTCCAAAGATATTAAAATAGTTTTAATCGCAGGTCCTTCTTCCAGTGGTAAAACAACAACAATGAAACGTTTAAGTGCCTTCTTAAGAAGCCGAGGCTATCATCCGATTGGTTTATCTACCGATGACTTTTTTGTCGACAGAGAGGATACTCCTAAAAATGAAGCTGGTGAATATGATTATGAATGTTTAGAGGCTATTGATTTAAAACTCTTTAATGATACTTTACAAGCCCTTTTAGATGGTAAAGAAGTCGATGTCCCTGAGTATGATTTTGTGGCTGGGAAAAAGGTTTTTAAGGGGAGAAAATGCAAGTTGGATGATAAAAGTATTCTACTTATTGAAGGTCTTCATTGCTTAAATGATGATTTAACCCCTTATATCGAAGAACGTTATAAATATAAAATATATTTAAGCCCTTTTATTCCTTTAAATATTGACCGTCATAATTATATTTCAACGCTTGATTTAAGACTTATCAGACGTCTTGTAAGAGATAATAGAACAAGAGGAAAGACAGTTAGTCAAACTATTGGTGAATGGCAAGTGGTAAGACGAGGCGAAGAAAAATATATTTTCCCTTATGTTTATCAAGCTAATTGTATTATCAACACCGCTTTGGCTTATGAAATAGGAGTCTTAAAAATTTATGCTCAACCACTTTTAAGTTCCGTAAATATTACCAGTCCTTATTATAATGAGGCAAGGCGGCTTATTAATTACATGCAAACTTTTTATACCATTCCGAGTGAGTATGTTCCAAAAGATTCTATTTTAAGAGAATTTATTGGTTAAAAGTATGAATTAGAAAATAAGAGCCAAAATAGAAGAA
Source organism: uncultured Bacilli bacterium (assembly GCA_934101275.1). GTDB lineage: Bacteria > Bacillota_I > Bacilli_A > RF39 > UBA660 > Ventrenecus. The sequence continues at coordinate 39,178 of CAKOQM010000003.1, read as the reverse complement.
GAAAAAGGAGATTTTAAAAATGATAAAAGTAGCTATTAATGGATTTGGAAGAATAGGAAGACTTGCCTTTAGGCAAATGATAACGACAACAGATTTTGATATCGTTGCCATTAATGATTTATCGCATGCAAGTGACCTCGCTTATTTACTTAAATATGACACGGTGCATGGTAGGTTTCATACCGAAGAGATAAAAGCAGAAGAAAATTACATTATTATTAATAATCAAAAGAAGATTCCGGTTTTTGCCGAAAGTGATGCCAAAGACTTACCTTGGAAAGAACTAGGGGTCGATTTAGTTTTAGAGTGCACAGGTCATTACACAGATTATGAAGGAGCTTTAAAGCATATCGAAGCTGGCGCTAAAAAAGTCTTAATCTCAGCACCTAGTAAAAGTGATAATGTTAAAACGATTGTTTATGGGGTCAATGAAAACATTTTAAATGGGGATGAAGAGGTCATTTCAGCAGCAAGCTGTACTACCAATTGTTTAGCTCCTGTTTTAAATACGCTTCAAAAAAACTTTGGGGTTATAAAAGGATTTATGAGTACGATTCATGCCTATACCAATGACCAAACAACACTTGATTTAGCACACAAAAAAGGTTATTTGGAAAGAAGAGGAAGAGCCTGTGCCTCCAATATTGTACCAACTAAAACGGGTGCAGCTAGTGCGATTGGTAAAGTCATGCCTGACATGGCGGGAAAGTTAGATGGTCTTGCTTACCGTGTCCCTGTAAATGATGGCTCTTTAATCGATTTAACGGTAGAAGTTAAAAAGGCGACTACTAAAGAAGAGGTTAATAATGCTTTTTTACAAAGTGAGTCGGATGTTTTAAAAACGACAACAGACCCTCTTGTATCGAGTGATGTTTTAGGCCTAAAAATAGGAGCCCTTGTTGATTTATCTTTAACCAATGTTATTAAGGGTGAAGAAAGTGATATGGTAAAAGTAATGGCTTGGTACGATAATGAAGCTGGTTATACGTCTCAAATGCTTAGAACCGCTAAAATACTTTTTAAAAGTAATGAAATTTAAAAGAGAACCTCCCGATTTTGGGAAGTTTCTTTTATAGGAATATTTATTTTAAGCATATCTTTTAAATCAAGCATAATTAGATACTTGAATTTCTCAATGTTTATTTCGTCTTTAGCAAACCGACAATTTAAGACTTTGTCCATATTCCATTCGACAATTTTAAAATTACGGACAAAGTTTTTTTCACCATCTGTAAGCATATACGTCCGACGAATTTTAGCATCATTTTTTAACATACCATACGTAAGATTTAATAGAATGATTAAAGTATCTTCAGAATACATTTCACCTGTTAAAGTATAACGACTATAAACGTTGCATAAAAAAGCTAAGTTACGACAATGAAGATAGTCTTTTCTTTCAGAGTTAATCTCAATACCAATATAACCTTGGTCGGTTTTTAAGAGTAAGTCACAGTACTTTTTTCTCGTCCCTATATTACCTTGTAGTGTTTCCGCATTTAATCTTTGAATTTCAAAGATTTTCAGATCTAAAGTAAACTCTAGTAAAGTTATCAATAAATCTTCATTATCTTCTTTTAAAAACACTTCCTTAAATGTCCTGTCATAACGACACGTGTAAAATTTTTTTTCGGATATCATAATCCCTCGCCTTCTAAGAAGACCAACTTTGCTGTCACCAAAATTATCCTTCCACTTATATATTCAAAAAAAATCTCTGATTTCCTTTTTTTTCTTTGAAAAAAGTTCAAAAAACAGTAAAAAAGTTTAAAATTTGACGTATTGTTTACATTTCTTAAAAAAGATTATTTAATTGAGAATAGTCTTTTTCTTAGTAGTTTTTTTAGAGCAACTGTGTTAAAATTTTAGTGTTAAGAATAGAGAGGAAATTGATATGAAACAACGAATCCAAAATATGAATTTACAAAATAAAAGAGTTATTTTAAGACTTGATTTAAATGTTCCTATTCAAAATGGTCAAATATTAGATGATACTAAAATTACTTCGTCTTTAGATACGATAGAGTATTTATTGACCCAAAATTGTAGTATTGTTATTTTAAGTCATTTAGGTAAAATTAAAGAAGAGAGTGATAAAGAAAAATATTCTTTAGAACCCGTGGCTTTAAAATTAAAAAGTCTTTTAAATCGTGAAGTTTATTTTTCCAGAGAAAATTTTGGCGAAGGTATTTATGAACGAGTTAAAATTTTAAAACCTCGGGAAATTATTGTTTTAGAAAATACAAGATTTATGGACTTGCAAGGTAAAATGGAAAGTCATTGTGATGCCCAATTGTCTTTGTTTTGGGCAAGTCTTGGGGATGTGTTTATTAATGATGCTTTTGCCTCTATGCATCGCCGTCATGCTTCTACGTGTGGTATCGCCGAATACTTACCAAATGGTATTGGTTTTCTTGTTCAAAAAGAACTTGAAAATTTAGATAAGTATATTTTAGAACCTGAGCATCCTTTCACTCTTATTATGGGAGGAGCCAAAATAGATGATAAAATGGATCTTATTTCTTCCCTTCTTCCTAAATGTGACCATATTTTATGTGGTGGAGGGATAGCTAACACGTGTTTAAAAGCCTTAAATTTTTCTGTTGGAGATTCTTTAGCATCCATGGATTATGGATTGATTTACCGTGTTGGGCAAATGATGCTTGAAAACAAAGAAAAATTTGTTTTACCTTTAGATGTTATTGTGGGTAGTACTTACGATAAAAATTACATTCAATATAAAAGAGTCGATAAGGTTGTTGATAATGAAATGATTTTAGATGTGGGCCGTAAAACCCTTGAGAAATATGCGAGCGTCATAAACAAAAGTAAAACCATTTTCTTAAATGGCACGATAGGTCTTTATGAAGATGAGAGATTTGCAAATGGTACCAAAGAACTATTTAACATTTTAGCCTCTTCTAAAGCTCACGTTATCGTAGGTGGGGGAGATGCTTCAAGTAGCGTTAAAAAACTAGGTTATAGCAATCGTTTTACCTATGTCTGTTCTGGAGGCGGAGCTACTTTAGAATACATTGCTAAAGGCCATTTAGTGGCTTTAGATGCCATTCAGGAAGAAGGAAGTTATATTGAAACCCTTGATATTTAATTTAAAAATGAATCATTCTTTACAAGAAATGATTACGTATAAAAAAGAATTAGAAAAACTCTCTTTGCCAAACTTATATTTAGCGCCTTCTTTGTGCTATCTTCCTTTAATGCATAGTTCTTCTTACAAACTTTTAAGTCAGTATGTCAGTCCTATGGATAAGAAAAACTTAACCGGTAGTACGAGTGCCGAAGCCTTAAAAAGTCTAGATGTAAAAGGAGTTTTAATTAATCATTTTGAATGCCATGCCAACCCGTATGAAATTGAAAGCGAGATAAAAGAGTGTTTAAAAAATGATTTAGACGTCTATCTCATTATTACAGGGACTTTAGAAGAATATTATTATCAATATACAAGTGAAGTTTTAATGATGCATCTTCAAGTATTTTTAAAAGATGTTTCTCCTTTGTCTTACAAAAAAATAACGGTTATTTATGAGCCTTCCTTTTTAATTGGCGAAGATAAAGCCTTACCTTTAAAGGAACTTGACAATATCTTTAAAGAATTACGAACCAAAATGCAGGATTATTTTCACTATACTTTTCCTCTTTTTTATGGGGGAGGTCTTTCCTTAGTAAATCTTAAAAGTTATTTGGAAGATGATAAAATTGACGGTTTATTAATAGGTTCTTTAAGTCATAAAGTATCTAATTTATGTCAAATAAAAGAAATTCGACACGATTAGACATAACTAGACATAACATGACAATACATTTTCTTTAAATTCGACGAAATCTTTGATACGATTAGGGTGTGTTAGTTGTAGAGGTGTATAAAGAGGGAGAAGAAAATGAAAAAAATTAATGCTTTAGTAGTAGATGATAGTAAAGAATTTACAGACGAAGTAAAAAATTATTTTAAAGACGACACCGAAATCAACATTCTAAATGTTATCTTTAATGGCCAAGAAGTCCTGCCTTATATCGAGAAACATGTGAATGATATAGATGTTATTTTAATGGACCTTATCTTGCCTTTCAAAGACGGTCTTGCTATTTTAAGTGAATTGAAAGATTTAAAAATTAATAAACATGTTATTGTTTTATCTAGTTATGGTAAAGAGTATACGGTTAAAATGATTAATAAATACAATGTGGATTATTTTATGTTAAAGCCCTGCGAACTTTGTTCTTTAAAAGAACGCATTAAAGAAGTTGTCGTGGATGTAGCCAATGAGTTATACGAAAATAAAAAAGCCAATCGTGCTTTACAGTTAAAGGTATCAGAGCTTTTACATGATCTTGGCATACCTTCACAAATAAAGGGTTACCAATATTTAAGAGAAGGCATTCTAATGCTTTATGAACAAGCTTCTTTAATTGGCGGGATTACTAAGGAAGTTTATCCTGAAATCGCGAGCCGTTATAATACGACCCCTTCCAGAGTAGAAAGAGCTATCCGCCATGCCATTGAGGTAAGTTGGAACAGAGCTGATTATGAAGTCATGAATAAAATCTTTGGTCATAGTATTGATTATGACCGGGCCAAACCAACCAATTCTGAGTTTATGGCTACTTTATCGGATAGTCTACGTTTGAATCATAATCCTTATGGTATTTATTTATAACTAGAGAAATCTAGTTTTTTTGTGATATAATACCTTCATAGTGAAAGGGGTGTTTTTATGGCGTCACCAAAATATAGCTATACAGAAGTTATTAAATATTGGAAATCATTAAATATAAAAAATGAAGAAGATTTAAGATTAGCATTAGATAGTTACTGTATTTTATTTGCCTATAATTCCGGAGCTATTGAAAATGACAAAATAACCTATCACGACACAAGAGAAATATTTAAAAATGGTCAAATTTTGAATTACACAGGTGAGTTAAGAACCCTCTTTGAAATATCGAATCAAAAAACGTGTTATGAATATTTATTGTCTAAAATTATCAGAAAAGAACCCATTACAGAAACATTAATAAAAAAAGTACATGAGTTGTTGACCAATGGTACTTATGATGAGAGAAGATATAACATAAATAAAGAAAGACCGGGCGAATATAAAAAGCATGATTACATAACAGGAATGAATGAGGTTGGTTCATCGGTTCAAAAAGTAAAGGAAGATATAGAACATCTTATAAATGAAATCACAACATCCGAAAAAAATAAAAGTGATGAGAATATCCTTATAACAGCTGCTTTTTTACATAATGTATTAGAAGAGATTCATCCTTTCGCAGATGGCAATGGAAGAGTTGGAAGAACTTTAATGAATTATTATCTCATGACGCACGGTTTGCCACCAATCATTATTTACAATGAAGATAAGAAATATTATTATGCAGCTCTAGAAAAATTTGATGAAAAGGATGATTTATCCTCAACAATAGAATTTTTTAAATATGAAATGGAGAAAACGTGGGAAAAGACATTGGATAGAATCAATAATGTTATTAAAGAACCAAGTTCTATCGCGGCTTACATTGAAAATGATGATGAAAGTCATCATGATGACAAATAAAATCGGTAGCCAATTTGGAACGTTTATGAAGGGAGTCATTATATGAAATGCGTATTAATGAATAAAAATATTGCCATTATGTTAATAAAGTACAATACAACGTTTAATATTATCGAAAAAATATATGAAATTTATCATATTGAATATGCTCCATTATCCGTATTTAATGCCTATAACACTAAAGGAGCAAGTATCTTAAAGCAAACTAACGAATGGTTTAAAGGAAGGGGAATACCTTCTTGGCGAAAAGATTTAGAAAGATTATTGGAAAAATTAAATGTTTCTTCACCAGAAGAATTATTAAATAAATCTTATGCTCTTTCTTTATCTGATCAGTATTGGTTAAAAGAAGAAAATAGCGATGTTAAGTGGCAGGATATTAATTTTTTTACAAATGATTTTGAATATGAAGCCTATTTGGAAGCATCTTTAGATAGTTCATCAAATGTAACATCTTCGACAGATAAAGCCATCCTTCGTTCTCCAAATAATACAACGGATGGAATGTTACAAAAAGGGTGGATAATTGAAAAAGGTAAACGTGTTTTGGTTAAGGGAACTTATACCCAAAGTAGAGAAGAACCATTTAATGAATGGCTTGCTTCTCAAATAAGTAAACGTCTAGGCTTTAATTATTGTGATTATTGCGTCGAATGGACAGACAAAACAAAGTTGATTTCAAAATGTGAAAATTTTGTTAATGATAATGAGGAAATTATCTCAGCTTATGATATTTTTAAATCAGAAAAAAAGCCTAACAATATAAATGATTATGAATTTTACCTTCGTATTTTAGAAAAACATTATGTTCCAGATGCCAGAAAAAATGTTGAAGATATGTTTATTGTTGATTATTTAATGCTAAATACAGATAGACATTTAAAAAATTTTGGCATTATTAGGAATGTTGAAACATTAAAATGGGAAAGAACAACGCCAATTTTTGATACGGGCCAAAGTATGGAATGTGATAAATACACAAATGAAATCAATTTTTCTAAAGGAACTGGGAAATTTTTTAGTAATACGAGTAAAGATTATGAAGATATTTTAAAAATACTTGGTAAAGATATTGTTAATATTGATATTCATGCCTTAGATGGGCTTAGTGAAGAGTATCGCACTTTGCTTTTAAAATACAAGGATAAAATGGATATCAATGATAAGCGAATCGAAAAACTTGTCGAAGGTTTAAATCAAAGAATAAACAAATTAGAAACAAATATTGAAAAAATACAATTTGATAATTTTGATGATAAAGATATTTAAAGACAACTTATTTTTACTTACCAATAATAAATGGAGCTATTTTAGGTAGTTCTTTTTATTTTATGTATTCGTATGTTATAATGATTTTAACGATAGGAGGTATAAAGTGACAGAATTTGAAGTAGCCAAAAAGAAATTAAAAGAAGATATGTTATTACTAGCTATATTAGAATTAATCTTCTTATTTTTAACCCTTGCTTCTAATAAATTTAATTTTTTCTGCATTATTTATGCTGTAGTTTTATTTTTGGGTTATACTTACGCCAAAAAAGGTAAAAGAGCTGCCGGCATAATTGGGGTAATTATAGGTGTTTTAATGATGATATCAATAATCTCGTCTGATATCATTGATTTCTTACTCGGTTTATTTGTTTTATTACATTCATTAAAATATCTTAAATTAATGAATAAAAACTATTTGTAGACAACACTAGAAATAGTTTTTTTTACGAAAAAAAGAGCCTAAGCTCTTTATTCCTCTTCAGTTGGGGCACCTGGAATCTTTGTGTCTTCTTCTTTTGAAGTATTGTCTTTAGGTTCTTCTGGAGTTACAGGATTATCGGTATTATTATCCCCAGTATCTGTTTTACCATCGTTATCGTTTTTATTATCATCTTTATTATCGTTATCCCCGTCATTTGTGTTATCATTCTCATTATCACTAGGAGTGTTTGTACTTTCATCATTATCTGGAGTGTCTATTGTATTATCGTCTTTGTCAGTTGGTTCTTCTACTTTGGTATCAGTAATAGAACTACCTGGTACTTTACCACCTGAGTAAATACCGGTACCAATCACTTCAGAAGTTATTTCATAATCTTCTGAGTAGTCATATGAGAAAGTTTTAACGGTTTCAATTTGCTCTATTCCTAAGTTTTCTTTCATTGTTTCTACGACTTTATCAAGACTTCCTTGATAATAACCAACACAAGATAGCCCATAAGGACTTGTAAAGTAGAAGGTTTGTAAAGCAAGCTTTTGAATACTTATAAAGTCTTCACCGTTTAAAGCTTTACCAAGCATTCCTTTTATAGATTGATAGAACGATAAAATTTGATTGGTTTTCATGTTGGTAGCAATATTTTTACTAATAGTATCTAATAAATTTTCGAAAGTACTTAAATTAGAAGATTTCATAAGTTGTTTAGCTATTGCTTCAATAACTTGTTGTTGGTGACGATTACGGTCTAAATCCCCATTGATAAAACCATAACGGTTTCTTGAGTAGGCTAAGGCTTGCTCACCATTTAAGTGTTGCATGCCTGTGTTCATACACACAAGATCTGAAGGAAGTGTTGAACGAAGAGAGTTACTTTCACAAAGTCTTCCTTCGCCATAAATACTGACATAATAAGAGTATGTAGGTTGTTCTACGTCAACATCAATACCACCTAATGTGTTAACAAGGTCAATGACACCTTGGAAATTCACTTTGACAAAATAATCAATATTAATGCCTGTTAAATGTTCAATTGTATTAACCGTACTTGCTGTTCCATAAGATGCAGAAGCATTAATCTTATTTTGATAAAGCATTCTATCACTACTACTATAGATAGGAACATATGTGTCTCTTGGAAAACTAAGCATGGTCGCGGTTAATGTTTTCGGGTTAAACGTGACGAGCATTAAAGTATCGCCATTAAAGGCGGCATTGGCATCTAAACCATCTTTGCTTTCTGAGTCTACGCCTAAAAATAAAACAGTAAAAGGTTCGGTTAGGCTTTTTGTAGAGGCTAAAAGCTCACTTTCTTCAGTTTTCATTTCTTTAGAATATTCTTTTAATATTTCTGTTTCATTGGCAATATTTTGGTATTTTTCTTCATTACGATATAAAATTGGGTAATCTTTGGTAATAAAGATGGCATCTACTTCCTTATTATAAAGGGCATTTAAAAGTTCGGTATAATTGCTATAGTAAGAAATTTCTTGTTTCATGTCTTCTTTTTTCATGAATTCTAAAGGTAAAATATAACCCGTTCTATCACTTTCATCGGTTACCATACCAATTTTTGTTTCGTTTGTTAATGTTGTACCTTTTAAACCAACTAAAACAGTTGTATAAGTACTGGTATCTTTCGTTACAAAATTTTCGATTTTTTGATAAACAAAATCGATATAGTGAGACCCTATGCCAAAAATGACGGCAAATAAAAGGGTAAAAATCGTTAAAATACTAAAGATGATTTTTTTCTTTTTCACCATAGTCTTAAAACCAAAGATGAGATAAATAAGACCAAATAGGCCAAAGATGCCTAAAATAACAAACCTTAAAACGGTTTCAATACCTTCTAAGTGTAGTAAGCTTTTAAAGATTAAAAAGTAGCAAATAAAATAAGCAATTAATGAGATAAAATAAAAGAATACCATGCCTTTCTGGGCATTTTTAATTTTTTTAATAAGTGCTTTCATGTAACACAACCTTTCTTTCAAAGTCCCCTTTATTTTACTAAATTATAAACTAAATTGGTAAAAATCTCAATATTTGATAGTTTATTTACATAAGAAAAGGAAGACACTCTTTTTTTCGACAAATTTCTGGTATAATAGTCTTGAATAAAAGGAGGGTAGATGCTATGTATAAAAAGATTACTTTTATTTTATTATTGCTTGTTTCCTTTTTAAGTGTAAGAAGTGTTCATGCGGCAACAATCGCCACCGTGACAGGTAATGAAGTTTCTTTTCGTTCGGGAGCTGGGACCAATAATCCTATTGTTACTTATCTTTATCGTAATAATCAAATTACTTTAGAAAGTACGAATCTTTATCAAGGAATTGGTTGTACGGCAGGTTGGTATAAAGGAACTTATAATGGTAAAACAGGGTTTGTTTGTGCAGCTTATGTTAATGTTCCAGAAATAGGCGTTATTTCTAATTATAATCTTCCTTGGACAAGTCCTAAAAAAGCTATTTTAGGTGGCGCTTCTTTTATTGCTAATGATTATATTGCCGCTGGGCAATATACGAGTTATTTAAAAAAATATAATGTGAATCCAAACGGCAGTTATAGTGTTTATACCCACCAATATATGGCCAACTTAGCGGCGCCTATGAATGAAGCCGCCTCTAGTTATCGAAGTTACAAAGAAAATGGTTTATTAAGTTTAGCCCTTCATTTTACGATTCCTATTTATAATAATATGCCTGAATATACGACGCATCCTAAAACAGGGAAAGAAATTGGGGGTACCAGTGAGGTTAAAGATGCTACTTTTGAAGAAGCTTTAAATAAAGAAGGCTTTGATGAAACGTATAAAAAATGGCTTCGTAGTTTACATGAACACTATCCTAATTGGACCTTTTCTAGTTTAAAGACCAATCTTGATTTTAATGCGTCTGTGCAAAGAGAAAAATTAGTGGGTTCAATCAGTAGCTGTACCGCATGTTTTGAACAACCTTTGCAAAACACGGAAGGCAGTTGGTATATTGCTAATACTCAAACAGTGGAATATTTTTTAGACCCTCGTAACTTTTTAATGGTGGATAGTATTTTAATGTTTGAAGATTTAAGTTATTCGAATTATTATACGGAAGGCATGGTTTTAAGTGTTTTAAAAGGAACTTTTATGACAGGAAATGACAATGTTGACCATATTAGTTATAGTAGTATGTTCATGGAAGCCGGGAAAACTTATAATGTGAGTCCGATTTACTTAGCTTCTTTATCAAGACAAGAAGTGGGAAGTACGATTGGTTTAGTAACGAGTGGTAATCGTTTTGAATATCAAGGTCAAATTTACGAAGGATTTTATAACTTCTATAATATCGGGGCTTATTCTTCGGCTGAAAACCCTGCCAAAGCTGGCTTAGTATACGCTTCAACGGGTTCAAGTAAAAATAGTGAAGGCATTTATGCGGGTAATACGGGTAGTCATACGGATACACCTGATAATGGTAAAGAGGATGACAAAAAAGATGACGGGAAAAAAGATGATGTCACACCCGTTTTAACACCTGTAAGTACACATTTATCTAACATGGGCTTAAATGAAAAAGGCAGTTATGTGACAAATTTAGCTCTTAATATCACCGCGGGTACTTTGAAAAATAAAACAATTGCCAGTGAAGTTTCTATTAAAAGAAATAATGGCTCTTTAGTTGGTGATACAGAGAAAATTCATACGGGTGATATTATTACCTTTAGTACGGGTGATGAAAGAACCGTTGTTATCTATGGTGATTTAACAGGCGATGGAGAGATTAATTCCGCTGACCTTCTAAGAATGAGACAAGTTCTTCTTAAAAAAGTCACTCTTTCCGGAGCATACCTTGAAGCTTGTCATGTTTATACGACAAGTGGCAGTGTTACTTCCGCTGACCTTCTTCGTTTAAGACAATATTTATTAGGCAAAACAGGCATTAATCAAGCCTAGAAAGGAACTTATGAAAAAGAAATTATTACTTTTAATCCCTTGCATGATAGGGTTAAATGTTCATGCGGCGAGTGTGAGCGTTACTTCTTCAGCCAATTATGTTGAAGCCGGTAGTCGTGTTACTTTTTATGTCAATATGAAGGGCGTTGGAGCCTGGTCCTTACAAGGAAATGGTTATGGAGCCACCTCAAATTGCTCTTTAGGGGACAATGGGGTTGGCGACTCTGGAACAGGAACAAATATTAACAAAACGTTATCCGTAACTTGTACGGCCACTTCTGTCGGACAAATTGGGTTTTCGGTAACCGGGAATGTGAGTTCCGTTAATAACTCAGGAATTGATACCATAAATGTTAATACCAGTAAAATTGTTACTGTGACAGCTCCGAGACAAAAAGACACTAATAACTATTTAAAAAGTTTAAAAGTAGGGGAATATGCTTTAACACCTGAATTTAATAAAGAAACGCTTTCTTATACGGTGAATGTTCCTTCTACGGTAGACAAAGTTAAAATAGAAGCTTCCCTAGAAAGTAACTATGCGAGTTTAAGTGGTACCGGAGAAGTTGAAGTTAATGAAGGGGTCAATACTTTTGAGGTAAAAGTTTTAAGTGAAACAGGCGCTGAAAGAGTTTATAAAGTTGTGGTTAATGTCAAAGATGATAATCCTATTAATGTTAAGATAGGTGATTCTGAATACACAGTGATAAAAAATGCTAAAAACTTAGAAACACCATCTGGTTATGAAGCCAAACAGGTAAAAATAAGTAACTTTGATATTCCGGCCTTTTATAGTGAAGCAACAAAATTTACTCTTGTGGCATTAAAAGACAGTAAAGGAGATACTGTATACGCGATTTATGATGAGGGAAGTCACACCTATACTTTATATAATGAAAATAAATCAGATCAACTTCTTTTATACATTAAACAAATAATCGAAGAAAAAGAAGGTTTTGTTAAAACAACTATAAAAATAAATAATGAAACGTATGATGCTTTACAAAGTGAAGATAATTCTCTTATCTTAATTTATGCCATGAATATCGTGACAGGTAAAGATAATTATTATATTTATGATAAAGATGAAAATAGTTATGTCATTTACAATGATAAAACCATTTCTACTTTAAAAGAAGAATTATTAAAGTATAAAAATGTTATTTTATATATGGCCGGGGGACTTATTTTCTTACTTCTTTTACTCATGATGGTTCTTCTTAAAAAAGCAAAAAAGAAAACGATTATTGTTAAAGAACCAATTAAAGAAGAGAAAAAAGAAAGTAAAAAGATAGTCAAAGAACCAAAAGAAGAAAAAAAGCCAACTAAAACAAAAGCTAAAAACAAAGACGAGGCTTTATCAAAAGTAAACGATGCGACGACTATTATTGAAAACTACGAAAAATCTATCAAAAATACCCAAAAAGAAATGGCTAAGAAAAAACCAAAAGAAAGTGTCAATGAAGAGGCGGCCATGTATGATATTTTTGAAGATGATAAAAAGAAGAAGAAAAAGAAAAAATGAACCTAATCGGGTTTATTTTTTGTTTAATTTACGATGATGTTGTGATAAGATAATAATATATTAAGGATAAGGAGTTTGAAAGAAAATGGACAAAAAGAAAAAAAAGCTTATTATTGCCATTGTTTTAGTGGTTTTGGTAAGTATTATAGGCGTATCCTATGCCTTATGGGTTTTAAATTTAGCCCAAACAGGGGAAAATGCAATTGCGTCTTCATGTTTTAATGTTACTTTTGCAGATAAGGATAATATAAGCTTACAAAAAGCTTACCCAATATTAGATGAAGAAGGAAAAAAATTAACACCTTACGAATTTACCATCACAAATACGTGCGATTCTTATGCTTCTTTTAATGTTAACTTAGAAATTTTAAACACAACAACTTTAACCAATAATGACGCTGTTAAAGCTATGATATCGTCAAAAACAGGTGATACCGAGACAGAAATAACAACAAGTTTATTATCAAGTTATCAAACAATAACGAAAACTTTAGATAATGCTAAAACATCTTTTAATTTAACAACGGGATATTTAAATGCTAAAGAATCCAAAACCTATACCTTAAGATTATGGTTAGATGAAAACGTAGGCATGAATACCGAAGGAGTTCAAAACGCTAAGTTTAGTTCAAAAATTGTTGTCACAACAAGCTATGCAGAAGAAATACCAAAACTAACTGCTGTTGAAACAATTGTCAAATTAGCTAGTGGTGCTGATACTAGTTCAACCGATATTTATACAGTCCCGGATAAAGAAGGAGACAATTGTACCTATACTTTAGCTTATGATGGAACAGTTGATAATAATTTAAGATATGTTGGAAAATATCCATGTAATTATATAAAAATAGACGATGAGTTATGGAGAATCATTGGTGTCATGAATAATATTGATGATGGTACAGGAAATAAAGAAAGTCGATTAAAATTAATCCGTTCAGAATCAATAGGCCGTTATCCTTGGGACACATCCGAGTCATCTGTCAACAATGGATATGGAGTCAATGAATGGAGCCAAGCAGACTTAATGAAATTATTAAATCCAGGGTATGAAAGTGAAAGTGTTGGAGGATCATTGTATTACAATGGCGGTTCCGGAACGTGTTATAATAGTTCAAGCAATGGAACAGGATCCTGTGACTTTACCAGTAGTGGTTTAAAAGAAAATTTAAAAGCATTAATAGGGGATGCTATATGGAATACAGGAAGTAATGGAATGAATAATTATGCATCATCAAGTAAAGGATTGGCCAATCATTTTTATACATACGAAAGAAGTGATAATACAGGAAAAACGTGTAATTCTGGTGATACTTGTAATGATACAGTAGAGAGAACAACCACCTGGACAGGCAAAGTAGGCTTAATGTATCCAAGTGATTACGGTTATGCAACAAGTGGAGGCAGTACAACAAATCGAACAAGTTGCTTAAATAAAGAATTACATAACTGGGGTAGTGATTGTTATAATAATGATTGGATATATATTGGCAGTTGGCAATGGACACTTACTCCTAGTGCAGGCTATTCGTATGCTTACGGTGTGTTCTATATCAACAACTACTACATCAACGACGACAACGTCTACAGCAGCGGGTACATTAACGGCGGGGTTCACCCTTCAGTTTATCTAATATCTTCTACATCGATTTTAAGCGGAGATGGAAGTCAAACAAATCCTTACGAGATTGGTTAATATTCTTATTATATAACAGTGTAGGTGATTCTACGCTGTTATTTTAAAAAAAGGTTGTGATAAAAAATGATGAAAAAGATAGTATTAGCATTTTTATATTCTTTGCCTTTTATTGATTTATTGACTTCTATGGCAACATGGGAATCTAAATCAAGTATGGGTTTAATATTGAAAGGAATTTTTCTTCTTCTTTCAAGTCTTTATGTTTTATATAAAAATAGAAATAAAAAAAGTTATTGGATAATCTATGGTCTTTTTGTTTTTTACTTGCTAATCTATGATATCTATTATAAAGAATTTATAAAAGTAGAACTAGTTAATCTTATTAAAATATTTTATTTACCTTTTTTGATTTTATTTTTTTCTCAATATAAAGATAAAGTTTTAAGTAAGAAGTTATTTTTCTATTATGCTATATGTTTTTTACTTATGTATTTAATACCCTATCCTTTGGGACTTGGACATAACATTAATGAAATATATGAAAATAAAAATTTATATTTATCATACTTTTACGTAGGAAATGAACTCGTTAATATTTTCCTTTTACTGATTCCTATTGGTTTTCTTTATTTGAAAGACAAAAAGAAAATATATTTAGTTAGTTATAGTATCCTTACATTTTTAATGATGTTATTATTGGGTACAAAAACAATGTATTTAAGTTTTATTTTAATACTAGGATATTTTCTGTTCAAAAAAAGAGAAAAGATAAAAAAATATCTTGTGATTGTTTTTCTGTTTTTCTTTTTCGTTGCAATTTTATTACCACATAGTACTTTTTATAAAAATATTAAAACTTCCTTAGATTATTATCATATAAAAAATGTTTCTGATTTATTTACGTTTCAAAATATAGATAATGTTATTTATAGTAATCGTTTAACTTTTGTTTTAGAGTTACATAAAAACTACCAAAAGGAAGATATTTCTGGTAAAATCTTAGGTATGGGACGTCAAAAGATTATGAGTATTAAAGATGCTGAGATTGATATATTTGATATCTTTTATAGTATTGGGTGGTTAGGTTTTGGTGTGTATCTTATTATCTTTCTTTTTGCTATGTCTAAAGTGAAATTAAAAGGGATATATGCTTATTTATTTTATTTACTTCTTGTGATTTCTTTCTTTTCAGGCCATGTACTTATTAGTCCAATGACATCAAGTTATCTTGCTGTTTTAACAGGGATAAATTATAATGAAGGGAAAAAAGAAAATGAAAGATTGGACAAAAAAGCAACTTCATCGTATTAGAATTTTTTGTATTTTAAACAGTGATAAAAGAAATAAGTATCTTAAAAAACATCATATTTTTTATGAGATGGGAGAAAATGTTTTTTATCAACCACGTATTATTCCATCGGATCCTCATTTAATTAAATTACATAATAATATTATTGTGACAAGTAATGTGACTTTTGTAAATCATGATGTATTTCATGTAGGATTAAATCATTTAAATAAAGGACACTTTGATTACAATCAAAATGGTATTGAAATTATGGACAATGTTTTTATTGGCTGTAATAGTATTATTTTAGGAAATGTTCGAATTGGCCCGAATGTTATCGTGGGAGCGGGTAGTGTTGTTACTAAAGATATTCCTCCTAATTCTGTTGTGGTAGGTAATCCGGCTAGAGTAATTGGTACCTTCGAAGACTTTTTAAAGAAAAGAAGTTTGATAACGGAGGAAAAAGATTTAAGTCTTATTTGGCAAAAATTTGAGAATGAAAGACAGTCAAAATAAATAGTATAGAAAATACTGGGTTAATGTGATAATATAAAGATAGTATAGAAGAGGTGTAAGTATGTGGTTTTATATTGTAATAGTTATAATAGCAGTTGTTTTGGTTTATGCCATTTGTTTATATAATAATTTGGTAAAATTAAATAATAGAGTAAAAGAAGCTTTTGCTACCATGGATGTTTATTTAAAAAAAAGATGGGATTTAATTCCTAATATTATTGAAACTGTTAAAGTTTATACGAAATATGAGAAAAGTACTTTGAAAGAAATAACTGAATTAAGAAATAATGTTTATGATAAAATGTCTGATTCTGAAAAAATTAAAGCAAATAGTAAACTTTCTAATAATATTAGTCGGATCATGGCCATCGCGGAAGCTTATCCTGATTTAAAGGCGAGTGAAAATTTTAAGGATTTAAGTAATCAATTAGCAAAAGTGGAAGAAGATATTGCTAATTCCAGAAAATATTATAATGGAGCCGTTAGAAATTTTAATGATAAAATTGAGATGTTCCCAAGTAATATTTTTGCTGGTCTTTTTGGCTATAAGTCTAAAACAATGTTTGAAGCAGATGAAAATGAAAAACAAAATGTTAAAGTAGAATTATAACAGGTGAGTATAATGAAAAGTTTTATTAAAAAAATATTTTTATTTGTTATAACAATACTTTCTTTTTTTGTTTTATATAGTCAAAATGTAAATGCCATTTCTTTTCAAACGAATATTAATAGTCCTCAAGGTTTTTATGTAGATGGTTTAAATTTTTCTGATATCACGTTTAAGGATTTATCCTCGACATCGACAAAATCTTTTGGTTTATCTGGCTTTGTCAATAATACGACAGAAAATACAATTAGTTATATCTATTCGGTGTCCTATTATGATTCAAATGATAATCTATTAGTTAAAAAAGATAGTTCTTTCAAAGCAAAACCAGGGACAAATAATTTTAATCAAATGTTTAATTTAAGTTTTTTAGAAGGACATAGTGTGCAAGAAATATCCTATTACTATGTTTCAGTTGAAATAATTGATGATGTTTCTGAGAAGAATGTTACACCAAGTCAAACTTATCCATATAGTAATTTTAGCTATGTACTAGATCAATATGATGTGAATATAACAGTTAATGAAAATAACACGCTTGATATTATTGAAACGATTACAGCTTATTTTAAGGAACCAAAACATGGTATTATTCGAACCATCCCTTTAAAAAATACCGTAACTCGTTTAGATGGAACAACTTCCAAAAATTATGCTCAAATAACGAATGTTGATGTGGATAATGAATATACAATTACGAAGAATGATGGCGTTTATAAATTGAAAATAGGTTCTGCTGATCAAACTGTGACAGGAGCCAATAAATATTCGATTAAATATACCTATAACTTAGGAAAAGATTCTAGCAAAAATTATGATGAACTTTACTTCAATATCATTGGTAATGAATGGGATACGGCTATTGGCAATATTACTTTTACGATAAACATGCCTAAGGATTTTGATTCAAGCAAATTAGGTTTTTCATCAGGTAAATTAGGTTCTACAGATAATAGTAATATCAGATATACCGTGAATAATAATATAATAAGTGGTAGTTATGAAGGTATCTTATCTAAAGAAGCTGCTTTAACCATACGGTGTGAATTGCCAGAAGGTTACTTTGTTGATGCGGGTTATAAGATCGGAATGATTGGTTATTTGATAATAGTAGTTCCTTTATTATGTTTCATAGCTTCCGTATTTTTATGGTATAAGTATGGTCGCGATGAAAAGGCGGTAGAAACCGTAGAATTTTATCCTCCAAAAGATTTCAATAGTTTGGAAATTGGTTTCTTATATAAAGGACGAGCCAATAACAAAGATGTAACGTCTTTGCTTGTTTATTTAGCAAATTTAGGATATATAAAAATTTCTGAAACTGAAAAAAAGTCTATTTTTACAAGATCTTCTGGTTACAAAATAACAAAGCTAAAAGATTATGACGGCGAGGATATTAACGAAAAAATATTCTTGGAAGGTTTGTTTAACAGAAAAGCGAAAATAAAGGCTTTATTTGGAAAAAAAGACGAGTCAAATGAAACAGAGATTACAGAAGTTACGGCAGCTGATTTGTATGATAATTTTTACAAAACAATGAATAGAATTTTAGCAAATGTAAATTTAAAAGAAAATGTATATCAAATATTTGAAAAATCTTCTTCTAATAAGTCTATATTTATATATTTAATGATTATTATCACCTATTGTATGATAACTATACCTCCTTTTGTTATGACAAGTGAGATAAATTTGCTTCCTGCAGGTTTGCTTCTCCCTTGTATTGGTTTTATTTTTTTCCCGCATATGATTGTTGGTAAAACATCTATGCAAACTAAGATAGTAGCGGGTCTTTTAATGATTCTTTTTGGCATTGTACCTTGTGGAATTTCTGTTTTGCCTGTATTAAAAATAAATGTTATATTTTTAATTGGATATATTTTGGGAATAATATATATATTTACAATGGTAGCGTGTTTGGAATATTTGCCCAAAAGAACACCTTATGGAAATGAACTGCTTGGTAAATTAAGGGGCTTTAAGAATTTCTTAGAAACAGCTGAAAAAAATAAACTAGAAGCTATGGTTAATGAAACGCCAACATATTTTTATGATATTTTACCGTATGCTTATGTACTTGGTGTATCAGATACCTGGATGAAAAAATTTGAGTCAATAGCAACGCAAGCTCCGTCATGGTATGATAGTCCTAATGTTTTTGATATGACTACTTTCGAAACATTTGTGAATAATACTATGAATTCTGCACAGAATGCTATGAGTTCTTATCCATCTAGTGACAGTTCATCTGGTGGAGGCTTATCAGGCGGTGGATCTGGCGGCGGTGGCGGAAGCTCTTGGTAAAAGTAGAACTTGTAATAGTTCTTTTTTTCTATTTTGTTATAAAGTAATTCTATTAATGTAACATTATCATTTTATGATTAGTGTTAAAAAAATATGTTTTTCTTCTTTTTTTTCATGTATAATAAGAGGCAAGAGGAGCTGGTTTTATGCGGTTAGAAGTCACATTTCAAAATATTATATGGATGATTTTAACAACTTTTATTTTTAGTGTTTTATTGGTACCTTTATTTAAAAAAATTGCTTTTCATATTAAGGCTTTAGATTATCCTAATAAAAGAAGATTAAATAAAGTTCCTATGCCTACGATTGGAGGCTTAGCTGTTTTCTTTGCTTTTTTACTGGGTTATATGATTTTTGGACGTGGTACAGTCGAAATGTTATCGGTAATTATAGCGAGTTTTGTTATTATTTTAGTAGGGCTTATTGATGATATTAATCCTATATCAGCTAAATATCAATTATTAGGACAATTAATAGCTATCTTTATTATTATTTTTTATGGTCATTTAACTATTGATAACATGACTATTTTAGGGGCCACTTTTAATTTTCCAGCCCCAATTAATTACCTTGTTACTACGGTGTTTATGTTAGGTATTATTAATGCTATTGATTTATCCGATGGTATGGATGGCCTTTGTAGTGGTATTAGTACCATTTATTTTATAACCATTACAAGTATTGCTTTACTACTTAACATGGCGGGAAATATAGATAGTACCATTTCTATTTTAATGATCGGTTCTTTACTTGGCTTTTTGGTTTATAACTTCCCACCTGCTAAAATATATTTAGGTGATACGGGAAGTAATTTTGTTGGACTTATGATTGCTACCACCGCTTTATATAGTTTTAAAGTGGCAACAGTGACTTCTTTAATTGTCCCTCTTCTTATTTTAGCTACTCCTATTATTGATGTTTTCTTTGCCATTATAAGAAGAAGTTTAAAAAAACAAAATCCTTTTACGAATCCTGATAAAGAACATTTACATCATCAACTTTTAAAAATGAAATTTTCGACAAAGACATCTTTATTGGTTATTTACTTGATTAATTTTGCTTTTTCTTTTGCAACGATATTGTATGCTTTAGGCGATTTTGATTTAGCTTTACCTTTATATGTGGCTTTAATGGTTGTCTTTTTATTCGTCGTTTTAAAAACAGATATTTTATTTGAAAGAAAGAAGGATAAACATGTTAAATAATCCTAAAATAAAAGAAATGATTCGTTATTTGATCGTTGGTATTTTGACGACAGTTTTGAGTTTAGGCGTATATTTTGGTTTAACTCAAACTGTTTTGAATCCCAATAAAAAATTAGAATTACAAATAGCTAATATTATAAGTTGGTTTATCTCAGTTTTATTTGCCTATTTTGCTAATCGTAAATATGTTTTTGAAAGCCATAATAAACATATTATAAAAGAATCTTTATCTTTTTTTAGCTCAAGACTTGCCACTCTTATTTTAGATATGGTGATTATGTTTCTAGGCGTATCTATTTTAAAATTTAATGATCAACTTATTAAACTTATCAGTCAAGTCGTTATTATTGTTTTAAATTATGTTCTAAGTAAACTTTTTGTTTTTCAAAAAAAAGATAAGAAGTTTTTATTGACCCTAAAACCTTATTATTTTTATGCATTGCCTTTACTTGATTTATTAAATTTGGTTTGGTCAAATAATAAACTTGTTTTATCTTTTTTACTTATTTATAAAGTTTTTTTGATTTTTATTTTAAGTTTTATCATCTTAAAGAAAAAAAGATATTATTTTTTACTTTTCTTAGGTAGCTATTTAAGCATTCAAATTCTTTATTTATATTGTCAAAATTATGTAACTTTAGGAAACATCTTAAATCTCTTAGATATTTTTATGTTACCTCTTGTTTTAATTTCATTAAAGAAAAATGATTTGAAATCATTCAATCAGGATTTTTTCACGAATCTTTTTTACTTATATAGTTTTCTATTTTTAGTTAACTTTTTATTCTTAAAAAAAGATGTGTCGTATTTATATCCGGTATTAGGAGGACTTACTTTTGTCATCGTTCCTTATTTACTTAATCATAAAAATTATCTTATGAAAACACTATCTTTTTTACTTTTATTTGGCATTATTTTAATGAGTAAATCACTTGTTTTAGTCGGCGCCTTGTTATTTTCTATTTTCTTGTTTTTTAAAAAGAATGATTGGCAAGTTTGGACATCTTTACTCTTAGTAACTCTTATTCTTGGGGTTTATGGCCTTTTTGCTACCCAAAATACAGACATAAAAAAAATCTTTTTTGATAATCGCTTAGAAGAAATAAATGCTAATTATGAAGTCTTTAGTCATGCTAATATTGAAGAAAGATTATTTGGTATTTATTCGATTAATGATCTTGATATTAAAAAAGTGAATGTAGATCTTGTGGATATATTTTTTACATTCGGTTACATAGGAAGTTTTGTCTATCTTATGTTAATCTTTATGGCATTAAAAAGTAATAAATATTCTAAAGAAAAAATCATAATTTTACTTTATACTCTTCTTATTTCTTCTTTAGCAGGTCAAACCTTAACGAATATCTCTTATATTATTATCATAGGCCTATATAATAATCTTTATCCTTTTAAAAAGGTAAAACGCATTTTACTCATTTCTAATATGTATCCTTCAAAAAAATATCCACACTATGGTAGTTTTGTCAAAAATTGTAAAGTTATGTTAGAAAACACTTCTTTTAAAGTGGATACAGCCGTTAAGTATAAACAAGATACTTTTGTAGGTAAATTTTTTGGCTATTCTATGCTTTACATACAAGCTATTTTTAAGTCTATTTGGTATTCCTATGATTATTATTATGTTCATTTTACTGCTCAGAACGCTTACTGTCCTTTGCTTGGAAAATGGACCGGTAAAACAAAATTGGTTTGTAATGTTCATGGTAACGATATTGTCCCAGATTATGATTTTGAAAAGAAGAATGTTTCTCGTAGTAAAATTATTTTGAAATATGCAGATAAGGTAGTATGTCCATCAAGTTATTTTAAAGATGTATTATTAGAAGACTATCATGTGCCACTTAAAAAAATAGCTATTTTTTCATCAGGTGGTGTCAATTTAGAAATCTTTAGAAAGCAAGACAGAAAAGAGTGTTTAGAAAAATTAAAGTTAGATGATACGTATACTTATTATGGTTATGTTTCTCGCATTGAAAAAAATAAAGGTTGGGATACGTTATTAAATGTTCTAGGACGGTTAAAAAAGGAACATAAATTAAATAATATTAAGATTCTTGTTGTGGGTTCGGGTAGTGAAGAACATTTATTTAAAGAGTCTTTAAGGAAAAACAATCTTCAAGAGAATGTTATTATTAAGCCTTTTGTTACGCAAAGTGAACTAACAAGTTACTATAACATAATGGATGTGTTTATTTTCCCAACAAAAAGAAAAAGTGAATCTTTAGGTCTTGTTGGTTTAGAAGCTATGGCTTGCCAAACGTTTGTCATTGGTTGTGACCTATATGGACCACGTGAATATTTAAAAAATAAAAAGAATAGTTTAACATTTAAAACCGAAGAAGAACTTTTTGCTGCTCTAATCAAATATCAAAACATGAGTGATAATGAAAAAGAAAAAATTATTAAAAATGCTTCTAAAACAGTTTTAGATTATGATGTGACTTTAATGGAAGAAAAGTTAAAACAAATTTTTAAAAATAATTAGTATAAAGATGTAGAAAAAGAAAACTGCATCTTTTTTTCCTTAATGAGGACATCTTAAAGACTTTTCTTTAGAAATTTGATACAATAAAAAAGAATGGAGAAAAAAAAGCATGAAAACAGGAATTGTCATATTAAATTATAATGATTATGAAAATACCATTAAGATGATTGAACAAATTAAAGATTACCGTTGTTTAAACAAAATTGTTATTGTAGATAACTGTAGTACCGATGAGTCTGTTTCTAAAATAACCCCTTTCTTAAATAAGAAAATTGTTTTATTAGAAGCTAAAAAAAATAAGGGCTATGCCGCGGGGAATAATCTTGGTTTAAAATATTTAGCCAAAGAAACAACGTGTGAACTTGCCGTTATTTCTAATCCTGATGTTATCGTTTTGGAAAGTGTTTTAAATGACATGATAAAAGATATGAAAAAAAATGATGAAATATCTTTTTTAGGACCCAAAATATTAGAGAATGGTAACATTACAAAGGGATGGAAATTACCTAGTTTTGCGTGTGAACTTTTAGCAACAATGAACTATTTTAATCGTTTTAGTTTTGGGTTACAAAAATATTCGGATTCTTACTATAAAGATGGTTTAAATAAAGTTGATGTTTTGCATGGTTGCTTTTTTATGGCAAGACTTAAAGATATGAAAAAAATCAAATATTTTGATGAAGGTACTTTTTTGTATTATGAAGAAAATATTTTAGCTAAGAAAGCGCAAGAAAGAGGGTTAAAAAGCTATGTGGATACAAAATTAAGTGTGCAACATTTACAAAGTAAATCAGTTGATAAAAGTATGAAAAAAATAAGGAAATATAAGACTTTAAAGAAAAGTATGTTCTATTATGAAAAGAATTTTAATCATAGTAATATTTTTAAATTATTCATATTAAAATTGTTTTATTATATAAGTGTCTTTTTACTTTATTTTACTTTTTGGATTTAGGAGTTACGTATGAAAAAAAATATATTTATTGTGGGTGCCAGAGGCTATAAATTTAATTATGGTGGTTGGGAAACTTTTGTGACCAATTTAATTTCAAATAATAAAAATAATGATTTTTGTTTTTATATTCCTCATTTAACGTTTACTAAAGAAGAAGATAAAAAAATTAATCATTTGGATGGTGTTATTTGTCCTTTAATTTATACCCCTCAAAGAGGCTTTGCAACGATGTTTCACTTTACTATTAAAGCTATGAATTATGTTACAAAATTTATTCGAGAAAACCATTTACAAAACACTATTATTTTAATGCTTGGATGCAAAGTTGGACCTCTTATTCCTATTTGGAAAAAAAGACTTAAAAATACGAAATTTATTATTAATCCCGATGGTTTAGAATGGAAAAGGGATAAATGGGCTTGGTGGATTAAAGAATGTTTTAAAATAAGTGAAAGAACTTCTATTAAATACTGTGATTATTGTGTATGTGATTCTAAGGCGATTCAAGCTTATGTAGATGAAAAGTACGAGAAATATCAAACACCCACTTCTTTTATTGCTTATGGGGCTTATGAAAATCAAAAGGCCTATAAAAATACGATTGTGAGAGATTTATGGAAAAAATATGATATTAAAGATAAAGACTATTATTTAATTGTGGGACGTTTTGTACCTGAAAATAATTATGAGACGATGATTAAAGAATTTATGAAAACCAAAACCAAAAGAGATTTGGTCATCATTTGTAATTTAGAAAAGAATAAATTTTATGATTATTTGAAAGAAACAACGCATTTTGAAACGGATAAGCGTATTAAATTTATTGGCTCTGTGTACGATGCTTCCGCACTGTTATATTTTAGAATTCATGCTTATGCCTATATTCATGGTCATTCAGCAGGTGGAACGAATCCTTCCTTATTAGAAGCTTTAAGTAATACAGATGTTAATATTTTATATGATGTTTGCTATAACCGTGAAGTCGGCGAAGATACGTGCTTTTACTTTTCAAAAAAAGAAAATTCTTTAAAGAAAATTATTGCTCGTTGTGAAAAATTGACACCAAAAGAAATGAAAGAATGTGGTACGCTTGCTAAAGCACGTATTCATGAAAATTATACTTGGGATATTGTTGTTGATAAATATGAGTTTGTTTTTGACAAACTTCTTCACAGTTACGATCAAAAGAAGGAGGATACTTCATGCTAAACTTAAGTTTAAAAGATGAATTACTATCTTTTTTAGAGCCCTTTGTCACTTTCTTTAAAGATGTTTGGGGAGATATTCGTTCCTTTTTTCTTCAGTTTATGAGTGAAGATGCCTTTAATATTTTTGTCTTTGGTCTTTTAATCGCAGCGATAATGTTAATCGCGTTAGCTATTATTAACCATGATTAGGGGGAACTATGCAAGATAAGTATCTTTCTTTCCTTTTAAAAAGTTGTTTAAAATTAGAATCAACTGACACTCTTTTTATAAGTTATGATAGTTTTGTCAATAGTGCGTTTAAAAAAGATATCGAATGTCTTTTACAAAAAATGAATGTCAAAAATGTTTATTTTTTTGATCGTAATAGTGCTTTAAAAAGAAAAATGTTACAAGAAAAAGAAAAGGATGAAATAGAGAAATTTTATACACCTTTATTTCAAAAATGGAACGAATTTTCTTTAAAAAAGGCTAAATTCCTAATGACTGTAAGTGAAATACCGGGTTTTATGACGGATGTTAAAGAGGAAAAATTAGCTTTTTATCAAGAACTTTTTCAAAAAAATACCACCCTTTTTCGGGAGAAAGAAGTTCGCATGGAAATTGATTGGTGTATTTGTGCCTTGCCAAACCCTTACTGGGCCAAAGATATTTTTGGCGAAACACCGGATGCTTTAGAAAAACTAAAAGATGCAATCTACAAGATGTGTTTAATAGATAAAGAAAGTCCTGTCAAAGCTTGGGAAGATTACTTAATCTCTTTAAAAAAGAGAACAGAAAAATTAAATCAGTTAAAAATTAAAACTCTCCATTATGAAAATGCTTTAGGCACGGACCTTTATTTAACTCTTCCTTCTTCTTACCTCTTTAAAAGTGCCGCGGATGAGAAAATCCTTGTGAATATGCCGAGTTATGAGGTATACACAAGTCCCTTTTTTAAAGGTACTAATGGTATTGTTTATGCCTCTAAACCTTTAGTTTATAATGGGGTTATGATTGAAGATTTTTCTTTGACTTTCCAAGATGGAAAAGTTATTGCCTATGAAGCTAAGAAAGGAAAAGATGTTTTAAAAAGTATTTTAGAAACTGACGAACAAAGTTCTTATTTAGGGGAAGTGGCCTTGGTGCCTTATGATTCACCCATTTCAAACACGCATCTTGTTTTTAAAACCACTTTGTTTGATGAGAATGCCTCCTGTCATTTAGCTTTAGGTGCTGGTTTTCCTGATTGTATTGATAGTACAGAAAAAACAGATGAAGCTTTACTAGAAAAAGGAATAAATGTTTCAAAAACCCATGTGGATTTTATGATAGGAACGGCAGATTTAAAGATTACCGCGCAGACAGAAGAAGGCGAAAAACTTATTTTTAAAGATGGAAATTTTGTGCTCTAGATATTTTTCTGGCACTTTTTTTCTTTATCCTTTATAATAAACGTGAAGGAAGTTGCATATGAATTTATTTATTTGGTATCCAAAGTGTAGTACCTGTCAAATGGCTTTAAAGGCTTTGGAAAGTAAAAATATTTTGGTAGAGAAAAGAAACATTAAAGAAGAAAATCCGACTTATGAAGAATTAAAGGTATGGGTAAGTACGTATTCCATCCCTTTGAAAAAACTTTTTAATACGAGTGGTAATGTGTATAAAGAGCTTCATCTAAAGGATACATTAGAAAGTATGACGGATGAAGAAAAACTAAAACTTTTAAGTACCAATGGTATGTTAGTAAAAAGACCAATACTTATTATGCCGGATAAAATGATTATTGGTTACGATAGAAAAGAGTATGAAGCCTTATGAAAAAAGTGTTATTAACTGGTGCATCCGGTGGTCTTGGGCTTGCTCTTGCTTCTTACTTGCTGGAAGAAGGTTACTTTGTTTATCTACAGTTCTGTCAAAATAAAGAGAAGCTTTTACCTTTGGTAGAGAAATATAAGGGAAAATGTGCTTTAATAGAGGCAGACTTTACCTGTGATGAAAGTGTGCGAAATTTTCTTTTGGAAGTCAAAAAGAAAGGCATTAATATTTTAATTAATAATGCCGCGATTGAACATTTAAGTCCTTTAGAAGAGAAAACGAAAGAGACCTTTTTAAAAGTTTTAGAGGTAAATACTTTAGTTCCCTTTCTTCTTTTAAAAGAACTCATCTCGGACGTTGACGAGGTCGTCAATATTTCTTCTGATAATGCTATAGATAAATATGATATGGTAAGTCTTGAGTATGACGTATCCAAAGTTTCTTTAAATATGCTTGGTCATGAATTTGCAAGAGAATATCCGGATAAAAAAATTAATACGTTATGTTTTGGGTGGCTTGATACACCAATGAATGATTTTCCTGACGATATTAAAGAAAACTTATCTTTTGTTTCTTTGGATAAAGCAACCCAAAAAGTGTTAGAATATATAAACACAGATAAAACCGATGAAATTGAGGTGGTTAGATGAAAGAATTTTTAGAAATAAATCCTAAAACATATGAAATTTATGAAAGTGTTCAAAAAGATTTTCTAGAACAATGTCAAATTTATGATGAAATGGAAGAATATAATTCGGCTAAAGTAATGAAGGCTTTCTGGGATTGTCATATCAGCGAAAGTCATTTTAATACAACCACAGGCTATGGGTATGATGACTTAGGAAGAGATGCCATTGAAAATGTTTATAAAGAAATTTTTAAATGTGAAAGTGCTTTAGTTCGTAATCAATTTGTTTCGGGTTCGCATGCTCTTAGTAAAACTCTTTTTGGCCTTTTAAGACCCCATGATTTAATGCTTAGTATAACGGGGACTCCTTATGATACGTTACATGAGGTCATTGGTATTAAAGAAAATCCAAGTTCTTTAAAAAGTTTTGGCGTTCTCTATGATGAAATAGATCTTTTAAATAATGATTTTGACTATGAAAAAATCGAAAAGTATTTAAAAGAACATTCCGTTAAATTAATTGAAATTCAAAGAAGTCGGGGCTATTCTTCTCGTAAAAGCTTAAGTATCGAAAGTGTTTCTAAAGTCATTTCACTTATTAAAAGTATTCGTCCAAGTACGATTGTCATGGTGGATAACTGTTACTGTGAACTTGTCAGTAAAAAAGAACCAACCGAAGTGGGTGCTGATGTTGTTGTGGGTTCTTTAATTAAAAACATGGGAGGAGGTCTTGCCTCAAATGGAGGATACGTTGTTGGGAAAAAATGTTATGTTGATTTAGTCGCGGAAGCTCTAACCCTCCCTGGTGAGGGAAGAGAAGTTGGCCCAAGTCTTGGGGCAAATAAAAGCTTTTTACAAGGTTTGTTTATGGCTCCTTCCGTTGTAGCGAGTGCTTTAAAAATAAATACTTTGGCTGCTTTGATGCTAGAAAAGTTAGGCTTTAAAACGGACCCTATGGCTAAAGAAGTCAAAAATGATATTGTTTTAACGGTCGCCTTAGAAACAAAAGAAAATTTAATTTCTTTCTGTGAAGGGATTCAAGAGGGAAGCCCAGTTGATTCCTTCGCCCGACCTACCCCGGTAGATATGCCAGGATATGATGATCAAATTATCATGGCGGCAGGTGCCTTTACCCAAGGCTCTAGTATAGAACTTTCTTGTGACGGACCTATAAGACCCCCTTATTATGCTTACTTACAAGGAGGGCTCACCTATCAATCCGCGAAGTTAGGTATTTTAAAAGCAGTAAATAAAATAATAGAAAAGAGGATTTCAGATGGAAAATAAAGATACATTTTATTTAGATGAAGATGGCCAAAGCATTTTATGCCATATTATTACAACAATGTTTTCGGAAAACCGTAAAAAATATTACGTGATTTATGAAACGGATGAAAATAGTGATGAAATATATGTTTCAAGCTATGATCCTACAGATAAAGATGGGGAACTTTTTGATATTACAGATGAAAAAGAACTTGAAGAAATTAAAAAATTTTTAGATGACTATGAGGAATAATATGACGTATGAGGAGTTAATCTCGGATCCTTCATTAAGTGCGAAAGATATTGCTGTTATTGAAAAATTTCGCTCTTACTTTGAATATTTTGACCCTAATGAGTTTTCTTATATCAAAGGTGATAGTGCAGGCAGTCGAATGATTATTTATAAAGAAAGAATGTATTTTTATTCTTTTAAAGATGGGATTCATATTTACCGATATAAAGATAATAAGTGCTATGAGTTATTTAAAAAAGAAAAAGTGAAACATAAACGTTTACGTTCTAGAAAAGCAAAGGTTTTTATTCAATTTAGAAAAGTTCTTGTTTCTGCAGTTTTAGGTATCGTGGTTATTTATGGGGGTGCCTTTCTTCATAAGAAAAGTCAAAAAACTCCGGAAGTTCCCGAAACAATCGCGACAACCATAGAGATTGAAGAGGAACCAACGACACAAGAAGTTTTAGAACCCATCATTGAAGAAACCAAAGAAAATGATATTACTTTATCTTTTCCTGGAAGTGCTCTAGCTGCCTATAAATACGAAAAAAGAATGGAAACACATCAAGTTTTTGGCCAAAGTATCCAGTATTATGCGAGTCGATATGGCCTTGATGCTTCTTTTTTAGAGGCGTTAATTTCTCAAGAACGTAACGATGATATTTTTAAGGCAAATCCAGGTCAACTTACCGATTCTATTTGTGGAGGAAGTGGTTTTACTGCTCCGATTTTTCAAGATGGTAATCTTGTAGGTCAAGATAAAATATTTGTTTTAAATTCTTATTATAAAGATTATCCTTTGAAGGATTTAGAAACATTAGGTAATTTTTCAAAGTTTACGGAAGAAGAACAAGATGAAGTTAAAAAAGCGATTCAGTTAAAAAAGGAAGGCTATGAAATTTTAAAAATTACTGATCTAAAATATCAAAAGGATGAAGAAAGTTTAAATAAAAATATTCAAGTTTCGGCTCTTTATCTTTCTTATTTAGTTAATCAAAAAAAAGACTTATTCCAAGGTGCGGTTTCTTATAATGCGGGGCCAAACAAAATTGATTCCGATATAGATTATGATGATTTAATCGCAGGAGCTTTTGATACTAATGGGGATCCTTTTTATATCACTCATGTAGCAAGTTATTTTACTACAGATGATTATATCAATGGCTTTACCGTTTTATTTAAAGATGGAACGAGTCGTCATTATAATTTAGAAAAAGAAAAGAAAGAAGAAGATATTTATGAAAAAGATGCATATCCTATACGAAGATAAAAATTTGTTAATTGTTGACAAACCTTCCAAACAATTAACGATAGGCACAGAAAAGAATAAAACGAGTAGTCTTTATTATGAAGCGAGTCAATATGTAAAAAAACAATATCCTAAAAATAAAATATTTATCGTAAATCGTTTAGATAGAGATACTTCTGGTATTGTGGTTTTTGCTAAAAATGAAGAATTAAAAAATTATTTACAAAATAATTGGGATAAGGTTGCTTTAAGTCGTAAATACATGGCTGTTGTCGAAAAAGATGTCAAAGATAAATGTAAAACTTTACAGTATTATTTACAGGAAGATAAATTTTTAAATGTTTGTGTTACCGATAAAGAACATGGCAAACTTGCCATTACAAAATTTGAAACCATCTATCATAAAAGAGCGTATTCGCTTTTAGATATTGAAATTTTTACGGGCCGTAAACACCAAATACGAGTTTCTTTAAAAGAATATGGTCATCCTATTATTGGAGACAAAAAATATAAAGCTAAAAATAATCCTTTAGGAAGACTAGGACTTCATGCCTATCAGTTAACTTTAAAAGTTCCTTATCAAAAAGACTCTCTTGTTATAGAATGTAAAGTGCCTAGAGAATTTATGAAAATGTTTGAAAGTGAGGAAAAAAATGGAAAGATTACAGAAAGTCATCGCTAGTAGTGGTTTTTGCTCAAGAAGAAAAGCCGAAGAATATATCACCGCTGGTAAAGTTTATGTCAATAACGAAAAAATAACCGAATTAGGAACAAAAGTTTCTTATGAAGATGAAATTGAAGTGGATGGGCAAATATTAAGTGCCAAAGAAGAAAAAGAATATTATCTTTTATATAAACCAGACAAAACAGTTTCGAGTGTAAAAGACGAAAAAGATAGAACAACCGTTGTTTCTTTAGTTCCATCAAAGGGACGTATTTACCCAGTAGGAAGACTAGACTATAACACAACAGGTTTGCTTTTATTAACAAATGATGGTGAACTTACCAATATTTTAACCCATCCGTCTCATGAAGTCGAAAAGATTTATTTAGCAAAAATAGAAGGTCTTTTAACACCTCAAGAATTCATGAAGTTAAAAAAGGGTATTGTTATTGAAGGAAGAAAAGTAATTCCTACTTACTTAAAAATTAAAAAAGTAAATAAAGAAGGCAATACGACAACGGTTTTAATTGGCA
This sequence comes from uncultured Bacilli bacterium, assembly GCA_934101275.1. Classification (GTDB taxonomy): domain Bacteria; phylum Bacillota_I; class Bacilli_A; order RF39; family UBA660; genus Ventrenecus. Next base: position 7,838 of record CAKOQM010000003.1, on the reverse strand, counting down.
TTATAGAAGGTCGAAACCATATTGTTAAAAAAATATTTTCCTCATTTCATCACGAAGTTATTCGTCTTAAAAGAGAAACCTATGCCTTTTTAACCTTAGAAGGTTTAAAACCAGGAGAATGCCGTAAATTAAGCATTAAAGAAGTTAAAAAATTATACGCATTAAAAAACTAATCCTTTCCGATTAGTCTTTTTTTTCATCTTTTTCTTCAATAGAAATAGCTCCCACAGGACAAACTTCGATAGCATCTTGTAATTCCTTAGAATCTAAATTATCATTGGTAATAACCGTTGATAAACCATCTTCGTCAAAGTCAAAATGTTCGGCATCAATACCAATACAAGCACCGCATCCAATGCAAGCTTCTTTATTTACACAAATTTCTTTCATGATTATCTCCTTTAGGTCTTATTATAACGCAAGTTTTCGAAAAAGCCTACACGAAATATTTGCAAAACCAAGAAAATATGGTATATTTATTAAGAAAGGATAGTATTTATGATGACAAGGGTTGATAGAAGTTTTGACGAGCCTGTAGACTATATTCCTAAAAGAGTAGCAAAAAATTCGAGTTTATATGAACAAATGAAAAATACCGAATTAGATACGTTTGATATTGCTAGTAATGCCAAAGTTATCGGGGATAATAATTCCCAGATGGATATTGATAAAATAAAAGAAATATTAGAAAAAAATTATCAAACGACCCCCCAAAGAAGAAGCTTAAAAATGGATATTCCTGAAGATGAAGAATATATAATGGAAAAAACAAGAGAATATGATATCAATTCTATTTTAGAGGCGGCCCGTCAAGAAAAAGAAGTGGATTACGAAGAAGAACGTTTAAAAAAAGTTCGCGATACACAGTATGATATATTAAAAAATTTAGAATTAGAAGCTGAAGAAAAAGAAACTTCCAAGAAAAATAAGGAAGAACTTTTAGAGTTAATTAATACCATAAATTTAAATGAAGTCCAAAATAAAACGAAAGAAATTATGGATAGTGAAACCGAAGAATTAAATCCTTTAAATATTTTAAGTGATTTAAAAGGTGATGAAAATACGGTTGTCGCGGGTGCGAAAGAATTTAACGATGAAATGGCTTCTTTAGAAGAAAAGAAAGAAAATGAAAAAGAAGAAGTAAATAAAGCCTTAGATGAAGATATCGATGAATCTTTTTATACCAACAGTATGTCTTTTAGTAAAAAAGATTTTGCGGATTTTGATGATGTCGAAGAAAAAAGCAGCATTTTTGTTAAAATCATTATTGTTATTTTAGTCATTCTTATCATCGCAGGTATTGTTTTATTCTTAAATGAATTTTTAAACTTAGGATTGTTTTAAAATAATGAGTAGGAAACGAAAGTTATTTTTTTTTTGTCATAAAATGAAGTATGAAAAAGTACCTAAATATAAAAATTGTTTTTTTAATCCTTTTTTCATCTTTTCTTTTTTTCCTTTATTTTAGTCACAAAACAAGCCCTTTAATAACTTCCTACACAGAAATTATGATGAATAAATATATGGAATCTTTAGCCAGTAATTATAAAAAAATTATGATGGAAACGAAAGACTTAAACCTTTTAAAAGTAAAAGAAAATAGTAAAGATGAAATTATAGGTATGGATTATGATCTTTCTAAAATCTACACTTTATCAGAAAACTTAACCGAGTATTTAGATGAGCAACTAAAGGGGGATAACGATTACTTTAAAGACGCTCATTTTAAAGAAGGAAATCTTTTTCTTTTTATTCCTTTAGGTCAACTTACGAATAATTTATATTTGTCTTTTTTAGGCCCTAAAATACCCGTTATTGTTCGTTTAGAAAATTCTTTTTTTACAAATGTTAAAACAAAAGTAACCGATTATGGTATCAATAATGCCTTATTAAATGTCGTCTTAGAAGTAAAATTAAACTATCAAATTATTACACCTTTAATGGAAGAAGCCAAAACCCTTTCTTATGAACTTATGCTTAGTTCTAGCGTTATCGAGGGTAAAGTTCCGCAATTTTATGGTGGTTCTTTTGAAAATAAAAGTGCATTTTTGGAGGTTTATTTTCCTCATTAGTTGTGTTATAATACCCCTATGATAGGAAGGTGAAAGGTGTGATAGGTAAACCTTTTATAAATGATGTTATCAATAAAGCGATTGAAGATTATTTGAAATATAAACAAATGCCGGATAACGAAGCTTTTTCACGTTTTCCTGTTTTAGCTATTCGAACTTTAATTTATATTTATGGAGAACTTGATATTATAAATCCCTATATAACCCGCAATGAACAAAGTATGGGGGGATTTGATAGTAACCTCATGAAATATGGTTTTACAAAAGATAAAATAGAAGACTTTAAAGATAGTTTTCTAAGATATGAAAAAAATTTAACTAATCAAACAATTCCGAATGAAGGACTTATTTCCATTGAAAAATATTTAATGGAAATGTACTTATTAAAAGAAAAAAGTATGCATTTAACGAAAGATGACGAAGCCCTTTTTAATAGTTATCTGTATTTTCCTGAAAACACCAATCAGACGGTACAAAATAATTTATTTTTAATTGGTGATAATCCTTCTTATTTAAAGGGGTATTTTCAAAGTATAGCCTACGAAACACGTCATAATTTTTCCTTCGAAGAAGTAAGACGGGTTACTTTCCCACCTTTAGCTTACCAAGTTCTAGGGTATAATATGACCCAAGTAAATGCTTTAAATGATATTGACTTAAAAAAAGTAAATGAAAATGTTTTAAACTTCTTTAGAATTAATCCTGATGAAGAAAACAAAGAAGAAATGCTTTTAAAAGCCATTTCTTATTATCAAAAATATGGTAATCGTCTTACAAGTGGTAATGGTTATGTTGATCTTCTCTTATTTTTAAGTGTTTTAGTAACGACTCTTTTTATAACCGCTTTAGCCTTTATGAAACTCGGGTAGGTAACTATGAAGTATATAGAACTCAATAACCAAAAATACCTTATTATGAAAGATTACCGCGATGCTCTTGATGAAGAAACTTTAAAAGAACTTTTTACAGACTATTTTTTATCTTTTGATTACATTGTAGGTGACTGGTCATATAATCATCTACGTCTTAAAGGCTTTAACAGTAAAACTAATCCTAATTTTAAAGAATATAATGATGTCGATAAAATAGAAGAGTATTTAAATACTTACTGTGCTTATGGTTGTAAATATTTTATCCTATCAAAAGAAACAAAGTAAAAAAATTATTACCAAATAATATAAAATTTGTGTAAATAGAAAAGAGTTTAAAACATACTAAAGAGAAAGGGAGTTGTTCCATTTATGGAAAAAAGAAAAATATTAGTTTTAACTGTTTTATTAATAGGTATCATTGCTATTATAGGCGTATCCTATGCCTTATGGGTCTTAAACTTAACTCAAACAGGCCAAAATGATATTGTTTCATCTTGTTTTAATATTACCTTCACAGATAAAGACAATATTAGCTTGCAAAAGGCTTACCCAATATTAGATGAAGAAGGAAAAAAATTAACACCTTACGAATTTACCATCACAAATACGTGTGATTCTTATGCTTCTTTTAATGTTAACTTAGAAGTTTTAAACACAACAACATTAACAAATAATGACGCTGTTAAAGCTATGATATCATCAAAAACAGGTGATACCGAGGCAGAAATAACAACAAGTTTATTATCAAGTTATAAAACCACAACGAAAACCTTAGATAATGCTAAAACATCTTTTAATTTAACAACAGGATATTTAGATTCTAAAGAAAGTAAAACGTATACATTAAGATTATGGATAGATGAAAATGTGGATATGAATACCGAAGGTGTTCAAAATGCTAAGTTTAGTTCAAAGGTAGTTGTTACAACGAGTTATGTTGAAGAATTACCAAAAATACCCGCAACAGCAACAATAGCATCGTTAGTAAGTGGTGCAAATTCATCATCAACAGATGTTTATACTGTTCCAAATAAAACAAGTGATAGCTGTACTTATACTTTAGCCTATGATGGCACAAGTGATAATAATTTAAGATATGTAGGGGCCAATCCTTGTAACTATGTTACTTTTAATGGCGAAACAGCAGGATGGAGAATTATAGGAATCTTAAATACTCCAGAAGGACAAAGAATGAAATTAATTCGAACTGATTCCTTAGGAAAATATAGTTGGGATAATAAGGCTAGTGGAACAGGAAGTTCAACAAGTGAGTTTGGAAGTAACGACTGGACAGATAGTACATTAAAAGAAGTTTTAAATAATGGAGCCTATTATAATAGAACATCAGGAACATGCCCATCTGGCAAAAATGGTGCTACAACCTCTTGTGATTTTACAAGTAATGGCTTAACAGAGACAGCCAAAAATCAAATAGATACCATAACATGGAAATTAGGTGGTACAGCAAATTATGATAGTTTATCAGATGGATTAGCAAGTCAATTTTATACCTATGAAAGAGGAACGACAGTATACACAGGAAGACCAACAGAATGGCAAGGAAAAGTTGGTTTAATGTATTCAAGTGATTACGGTTACGCGACAAGCGGAGGTACTAGTATGAATAGAGCCAGTTGTTTAGCCAAAGCGTTGATAAATGGTTGGGCAGGAGTAAGTGAAGCCGGAGCAATTGAAGGAGTAAGTGATTGTTACAATAATGACTGGCTTTATAATTCAAGTACTAACCAATGGACACTATCTCTGCAAGCGGATTCTTTTGATAACGGGTGGCTTATCTACTCGGAGGGCTATGTCGGTGGCCGCCTTGTGTGCAATCTGGATGCGGTGCGGCCTTCGGTTTATCTGTTATCGGAAATGTCAATTTTAAGCGGAGAGGGTACTCCTGAAGATCCATATCAAATTGGATAGCGGGAATAAGTAGGCTCGCCGATTAGGGTTACGAACAGCTGAGCTTGCCGTCAGCAAGTTATCAACAATTAAGTATGGCATGAGGGTGTTTGATTTACAATAACCCTCTTGCTTATTTAATTGTTTTTTGCTATAATTTCTACAGAATAGTGAGGGAATAAGAATGAATAATAAAATTACATTAACAGACCCAAATGGTACTAAAGTGGAATATGATGTTGTTTGTCATTTTAAAAGTACAGATGATAATCATCCAAATATTAAAAATGTGCCTATTTTAGTCGTTGATTTACATGAAGAAAATAATGGCAATCAAGTACTTGGCTTTTTTTGGGAAAAGGATGGAATGTATCAAGCTATCGCAGATACATCAGCATGGAGTGAAGTTAAAAGTGTTATCGTAGATATTATTAAAAATAGTGTAGAAGTGGTTGGTGAAGCATAATGAATAGTCAAGTTATAAGTATTGAATCTGTTGTATCGGCTAATAAAAATATTGGTGACGTAACAAAATTAGCTTTAAACAGTACCCAATTAGATGCTTTAAAAAATGGTATGTTAACGGCTACAAATAACTATAAGGCAACTCATCCTGTTGTGAATGAAGCACCTGCTGTTTCTAATGTTATTCCAGAACCTACTTTTGATGCGGCTCCTCAAATAAATACTTTCGCTCCAGAAACACCTAATGTTAATGTGGAACCTGTTGTTCCAGAAGTAACACCAACTTTTGAACAACCTGTGGCACCAGTAGTAGAAAATCCAGCTTCTTTTGTGGATGAAAAAGTGGATATGACAGGTGTTGTGCCTCCTGTAATGGAACAGCCTGTTGTAAATCCTGAAATAGTCGCACCTACAGTAACGGTAGAAGAACCACAAACACCAGTTGTAGAAAGTACGATAACACCAGAAGTTTCTGTCACACCTATGGTTGAAGAAGCTCCAGTAAGTTATAGTTTCTTATCTTCTTTTGAAGATTATATGAAAAGAAAACAAGAGCTTGATATTGAATATCAACAAAAAGTAAAAGCTTTGGATGATGAGTTTCAAAGTAAACTGGCTGCTGAATTACAAGCTTTTGAAGATGATAAAAAAAAAATAATTAATTTGCAAGCGGAAGCAAGAGAACATTTAAAGAATGCTCAAGCTGCGGAAGTTATTGCTAATCATGCTTTTGATAATGCCAGAAAGCTTGCTTAAAATTCGGGTTATGAAACTCGGATTTTTTTCATATATATAAGTATGAAAGAAAATATTTTATATGCTTATCATTTAAATGTCTCTGATATAAAAGATTATAAGGATTATTCGGTCTTTCAATATAATGGTAAAGATTATTTTTTTACTTTGGTAAAAAGGCCTCTTAAAGATTTTGAAGTTCTTTTAAAAGTTATGCAAGAACTATTAAATCGTAAGGAAACTATTTTTCCTTTTATTCAAAATGTTTATGGTTCTTTTTTGACGATGATTCAAGATAAAAATTATGTGCTTGTTGAAGGAACGGATATAAATAAAGAGTATGATTTGTTTGCTATTATAAATTGGCAACAGAAGTATGTTTTAAATGAAAAACTCTCTTCTTCTTCTTATAAGAATGAATGGTCAAGTTTATGGAGTCAAAAAGTTGATTATTTGGAGTATCAGATACATGAACTGGGTAAGAATTATCCTACCTTATTAAACAGTTTTAGTTATTATGTCGGACTTGCGGAAAATGCGATTAGTTATGCTAATAGTATGGGAAGAAGATATCCGAACCATAAAGAAAGTTTTGTTTTAGCACATAAACGAATAGGATATCCTAACTTGCGTCTTAATTTTGCCAATCCTTTGAATTTTGTTATTGATATTAAAGAACGAGATATCGCTGAGTATATAAAGGCTTTATTCTTTCATAGTCCGAAAGATGCTTTGATTGATTTAAAAGCGTATATAGAAATTGTCAAACCTGATGCTTATCAAATGGGGATGCTTTTTGCCCGCCTTCTTTATCCAACTTATTATTTTGATTTACACGAGCAAGTTATTGAAAATAATCAAGATGTTCATTGTATTTTTAAAGTGGTTGATAAGGCAAACTCCTATGAAAATTTTTTAAAAGAAGCTTACCAACTGATGAGTTCTTATGTATTTATCGAACCGGTTGATTGGCTTATAAAAAAAGAATCATAATTCTACATTTATAATTCCTTTAATATCTTTCACATCTTCTTGTATATAAGCTAAAATATTATCTTTTAAAGTAACATCTTGGTAACCACACATGGCACAAGCACCAGTTAGTTTTACATATAAATAATCGTCTTCATATTTAATAAATTCAACGTCTCCACCTTCCATATTTAAAAAGGGTCGGATGTCTTCTAAAAGTTCTTTGATTTGGGAAGTTTTGTCTGTATTTTCCATTCTCTTTCGTCCTTTCATCTATTCATTATAAAATTTTTAACTTAACAAGTAAAGAAAAATTGGATATAATTAAAAGGCGGAGGAAATATGACAATTTATCAAAAAGACGAATTAATAAAAGGAAAGATTAGTGGCTTTGAAAATTATGGTATCTTTTTGACTTTTGATAATGATTATACGGGTCTTATTCATATTTCTGAATTAAGTAATTATTTTGTTAAAGATGTTCACGATTATGGCATTTTAGGTGAAGAGGTGTGTTGTCGTATTTTAGAAGTTGATGAAAAAAGCAAAAAAATTCGCTGCACTATTAAAGATACACCTTATGGAAATCATAAAGATTTAGAAATAGATCATGGCTTTATGCCTTTAAAAAAGCAATTACCAATTTGGATGGAAGAAAAATTAGACCAAATGAGAGAAAAAAAGTAAAAAAGACTTGCCAATTCAAAATTTTAATATTATAATGTAGTAGTCTTATTAGTTAAGACAGTGCCTGCCCGAGTGGCGGAATAGGTAGACGCACAGGACTTAAAATCCTGCGGGTGTTAAAACCCGT
>CAKOQM010000002.1 GCA_934101275.1 uncultured Bacilli bacterium | reverse complement strand
GTGGTAAAAAATATTATTACTATAAATGTGAACATTGTAAAACATATTATAGTGAAGAAAAAATAGAAGATTTATTACTAGATGCTTGGATATTATTACAAAGACAAGAAGAACTATTAAATGATTACTATACACCATTTATTAAATCAAAATTAGATAATCATACAAAGGATTATACGAATGAATTAAAAGAATTAGATAAACAGATGGATAGGATAAAAACTGCATATATAAAAGATGTAATGAAATTAGAAGACTTTGATAAAGAGATAAAACATATTGATTATAGAAAACTAGAATTAGAAAAAATGATTAAAGAACAAAAACAATATGAAAGTTTATCATTCACAGTAGATGATTTAATAATATTTGAAGATAAACAAAAAATAGATTTAATGACTAATCCTAGTAATTATTTAAATTTAATGTCTAATTGGTTTATGTTATCAAGAAAAGAAAAACAAAAGATAATATCTCGTTATATTGATAATATTGAATTAGAAAGAAATGGAGATAATTATATATTTAAGAATATTGATATATTAAATTCATATTTAAGTGATGAAGTTAAATATCATAAAGAATGTAAAACTCCATTATCACTTGCTTTATTTACAGACGATAAAGGAAATCATATAGTTATGAATAGTGAAGAAAGAACATTAGATAAAGCAAAGAAATATTTTGAAAAGTTAAAGAAATATATGAGTGATTATACTGATTGTGATTTAAATTACTATGAAACATATTATGATGGTGAAAAAAATGATGCTTGTTTTAATGCAGAAGAAACTGAAGAAATAATAAGACTAATTCTTTTAAAAGATACAAAAGCATTAAAACAAAATAAATTAAAACTAGGTGTAATAACAATCAATCTAGATAAAGTAAAAGAATACTATACTGAAGAATATGCGAAATTTATTATTGGACTAGCAATCGATTATAAAAAAGAACTTAAGGAAATGTTCAAAGAAACATTTGCTTAATAAAAAACGAACACGTTTTTGTGAGTTTACTCATGAAAGTGGTAAAAGTTTGTTCAAAAGATACAATAATAAATAGTATTTGTTATTGTATCAATATCTTACGAAAGTTTTAACTATTACGAAGTTTTAGTTATTACTGAAGTAAGATAAAACGGATTCTAAGGTGTCCTTAGCTCCCACATCTTGTTAGAATGACAAGATGTCTAGGGAGTTATGAATCTTGTCAATGCTTACAAGATACAGTTTCAGGGGGTATATATGGACGAAAATCTATCTTATTCATTCCATATTGGTAATGATAAAAATAAAACTACTAAGGCAAAACAATTAGCTAAAGATAAACCTACTAATTTTAATAATAATGCTATTCAAAATGGAATACAATTATCAAAAGTAAATCATCATAACTTACGAGTATATGAACATAATCAAGAACTTATTTATACTATTAAAGGAAGTAATGATATAGTTCAGGATACAAAAGATTTATATATTGAATTATTTGATGAAGCACGAATTAATTATAATAATAAGCAAACTCGTGATGATAGAAAAATAGATAGTTATTTTAATAAAATAGCAAATGATAATAAACATGATCTAGCTGTTGAAATAATTATTGAACTTGGAGATATGTTTTATTGGGAAGATAAAACAAAAGAAGAAAAATATAAAATGGTGGATGTATTTAAATCGCAAGTAAATGATTTAGAAAAGTTAGTTCCTACTTTTAAAGTAGCTAATGCTACAATTCACTTTGATGAGCATTCACCACATATGCATATTGTTGGAGTTCCTTTTAAAGATAATTGCAAAACAGGTTTATCAAAACAAGTTGGTAAATCAGATGTATTTACAAAAGATTCATTAGTAGAAATACAAGATAGAATGAGAGAATATTGTATTGATAAATTTAATAAAGTTTATAATATTGATATGGAATTAAAAGAAAAAGAATCTGGAAGAAATCGTGATTATAGATCTGATCAAATGAAGAATTATGAGGTTTTAAAAAGTAATTATTACAAACAACAAAAGAAGATAAAAAAAGTTAATGATAAAACTGATAAACTTAATGAAGAATCAAAAGATATTAAAGAAATAATAAATAATTTAAAACAACTACCATTAAATAAGAATAATGTTCTTTTATCAAATGAAAATAAAGATAAGATAATTAAATATATTGAAGATATAGAAACAAATAATAAAGATGTTAAATCCTTAACTACTTATCAAGTATCTTTAAAAGAAATAAAAAACGACTTAACTAATAATCATAGAAGAATAAATAAATTAGAACATATAAATAAAGAATTACAAGAAGAATTAGATGAAAAAGATTCTTTGTTAGAAAGTGCTAGACATAAAATAAATGAATTAGAAAAAAAGAATTGGGTTTTAGAAGATAAATTAAGACAATGGAGAGAAAAATTTGACAAGTTAGTTAATTACTTAAGAAATAAAGTATCTGGACTATTTGGAAATAAAGATAAAGATATTTATAATGATATTGTAGATGATTTAAGAAATAAAGATTTCTTATCAACTAATGATTATAATAAAATTCATATGAAACCAATTATCAAGAAAGTTGAAATTGAAGAAAAAAAAGAACAAGAAGATGATTTTGATATAGGAATGTAAAATTATTGTAAAAAATAAATAATATTTTATAATTATGTGCTATAATTAACTATAGATGGGAGTTGAAATATATGAATATAGAAAAAGTAAATGAATTATTAACAAATTTTGGAATCTGTATGAAGATAGAAGGACAAGAAGTTTATTTTATTGATAATGATAATAATACTAAAATGGAAACACACTATAAAAAAAGATACGATTCTATTGAATCAATAAGTACATCTAATATTAAAGAATTGTTTAGTGCTTTTAGTTTTTTTGTTTCGGGCGAAAAAAAATCATATAGATTAAATATTAGTCATGATGAACAAAATGGTCTTTTTAGAATAAATGAACTAGTTAAATATGATAGAGAATATATTGAAGATCCAAATGGTACATATGTTGAACATTATGGAGAAAGTGATAAAAAATACAAAAAGATAAGTCATGGGACAACATCTTTGCACTTTTTTTATGATGATAAAGAACAATTTGAAAAAATGTGCTTAAATATTTATGAGAATGAAAAATCTGCTGGATTAGTTATTGCACCTGGTAAAATTCAAACTCAAGTATATTATTCAGATAATTATTCTGTTGTAAATAATCAATTTATTCAAAATACATTTGATATGTATATTGAAAATGGAACTAACGCTACATATATAGAAGATGATACTTCTGTTGATTTTGAATATATACGTGAAAAAAATCCTTTAATTCAAAATACCTTAGAAGTTGTATCTCCTGAAATTTTGAAATTATGTGTTGAAACAAAATTGAATAATGATAAAATGACAAATCCTATAAAAAGATAATTTGAAATGGACTTTCCATTTCTTTTTATTTGTGATATTATATATCTAGTTAGTAAGTTTATTGCTTACTATCGTCTTTTTGCTTAGTTGTTGTTAGACCTGCATACGACTGGCACCATTAAAGATTTATCCGAACTAGAAATAGTTCGTTTTTTCTTGTTTAAAAATATATAGTGACCGAATATTATGAATAATTAGTGAAAATGATAGCAATTGTTATGGTTGAAAGTGGAAAAAATATTATATATGCGTTAAAATGATATTAAATTCGTTAATAAAGTTGTAGACTTCTACGTCGTCAACACCAGATTGATTGAAACTCGAACCGTTTATAGTTCGAATTTTAAAACACTAAATTTTATGCTAAAGTATTTATAAAATTAAAATAATTATGTCAATTTAGAAACACACTTGCAAATTGGCATGTATGTACACAATTTAAGCATTAAAATTTCAATAAATATTATAAAATATATATCAAAATTCCCCTTTTTGTTTATGGTTAATACATTACCTCAAAAAGCCATGATTATCAAGTTTAAGTTGAAAGCAAAAATAAATATGATAAAATGATCATATAATTATATTTAATGATGGAGGCAATGAATTATGATAGAAAAAATAACAGAAGTCGTGCAAAAAATAAAGATTAACAATGAAAATTTAGAATGTTTTGGACATTTTAAAGCAAAAATAAATCCCGTAAATATCCCAGAAAAAATGAAAGGTAAACTTATCTTAGTAACATCTATTCATCCAACTCCTTATGGAGAAGGAAAAACAACACTAGCAATAGGAATAAATGATGCCTTAAGACATCTTGGAAAAGAAAGTATAGCCGTTTTAAGAGAACCTTCCATGGGACCGGTTTTTGGGATAAAAGGTGGCGCTACTGGTGGGGGAAAATCACAAATTATTCCAAGCGAAGATATTAATCTTCATTTTACAGGCGATATGCACGCAATAACTTCAGCAAACAATCTTTTATGTTCTTTAATTGATAATCATATTTTTCAAGGAAATAAACTTAATATCGATCCTCAAAGTATTTGTTTTCATCGTTGTTTAGATGTGAACGACCGGGCCTTACGGCACGTAAAATTAAATAATCGTGAAGAAAAATTTACCATTACCGCGGCAAGTGAAATTATGGCTATCTTATGTTTAACAGAAAATTTGGATGATTTAAAAAAACGATTAGGAGATATTTTAGTTGGATACACCTATGATAAAAAGCCTATTTTTGCTCGTGATTTAAAATGTGTAGATAGTCTGGCTATTTTACTTAAAGACGCCTTAAAACCGAATTTAGTTCAAAGTTTAGAAAATAATCCAGTCATCGTTCACGGAGGACCTTTTGCAAATATTGCTCATGGTTGTAGTTCACTCATTTCTTTAAAAATGGCCCTTTCTTTGCAGGATTACGTTATCACTGAAGCTGGTTTTGGGGCTGATTTAGGAGCTGAAAAGTTTTTTGATATTGTCTGTAGACATAATATAGCTCCCGATTTAGTCATTTTAAATGTCACTTTAAGAGCCTTAAAACATAACGGTTTATGCCCTAAAGAAGAAATTACCACACCTTCTTTAGATTACTTAAAAAAAGGCATTGTAAATTTAGAAGCCCATATCAATAACCTAAAAAAGTTTACTTCCCATATTTTAGTTGTTTTAAATCATTTTAGAGAAGATACTCTTGAAGAAATTCAATTTATTAAAGACTTTCTAGAAAAAAAACAAATGCCTTTTGAAATATCAAAAGCCTATGAAGAAGGAAGTAAAGGCGCTAGTGAAGTGGCTAAAAAAATCATCGCTTTAACAGAAAAAGAAAAAGATTTTCATTTTCTTTATGATTTAAATAGTCCTTTAACAAAGAAAATAGAAACGATATGTCAAGAAATTTATCATGCCAAAAACATTGTATATACTGATGAAGCTCTTTTAAAAATCAAAAAATTAACCGAATTAAACTTAGATAAACTACCCATATGTATAGCCAAAACCCAATACTCTTTCAGTGATGATAAAACAAAATTAGGAAATCCAACGGATTATACGATAAACGTTTGCAATATTGAACTAAAAAATGGGGCCGGTTTTATTATCGTTTTCCTAGGTAATATTGTTGATATGCCAGGTCTACCTAAGAATCCAAATGCCCTTTTGATGACGATAGATAATAACTTACAAATAGGAGGAATTACATAATGAACAAAAAAGATTTGGAAAAGGCTAGATTGTTTTGTAACGAGGTTAAAAAACTAGCCCAGAAATATGACTTACCTGTTTTCATGGTAACAAAAGGAGCAAGTATAACTTCAAATAATGGCTGCGAAGCCGTTAAAGTAGCCAGAGAAAATCATATAAAATAGGAAAAGAACATAATTTTGATCCTTATGAAGATTGGCATAAAAAAACACTTCTAAAAATTAAGTGTTTTTTTAATCCTTTAAATAGAAGTAATACACGTCTTGCTTAGTTTCATCTTGTTTATCACACGTTGTTAAGAGTAAATATTTTCCTTTTTCTTTTTTTAGAATAAGTTGACCGTTTTTTGAAACTTTCTCCGTAGAAAAAAGTTCAAAAAGGTACGTTTTATTTTGATAATGCAACATAGCTTCATCACCGATGGTTAGTTTATCCAAATTTTTAAAATACGCGATAGCACTTGAGCCAGAATGCGCGGCCAAGACAAGCGTACAATCCTCCTTTAAAAGACACATATCCGTTAAAAGAGTGACATTTTTATCAACATTATTTTCTTTAGAATCCTTCTCATATAGGTTTTGATGAAGATTTAACTTAGATATTTCAAGAATACCTATTAAAGACGCTTTTTTTCGTTTTTCATGAGTTATAAAAGCATATTGATCAAAAGAAAAAGGTGAAGATAAAATATTTGTTACTCTACTTGCTTTTTTCAAAGAGAAAAAGAAGAAACTACTTATTAAGAGAAGTAACAAAAGAATGCTTTTTTTTCGCATAGAAAACCATCCATCCTTTTAAACTTAAACCAAGGAAAAGTACTAAAGGTAAAAGAGATTCTTTCTTCGTATTAGGAACGAGTATATTGATAAGAGAAAGTTCCTTTAAAATAACGGGTGTGTCTTCATCTTGATATAAAAGTTCCACATCATATTCTTCTTCAGATAATAAATATCCTTCTAAGGTTTCTAATTCTTTAACCAAATAAGAACCTAGAGGCAAATTTTCAAAAATAATTTGACCTTGCTCATTGGTATAACCTTTACTAATGAATTCACCTTGACGATAAATAATTTTTTTATTCACATCATAAATGTCTTCTTTTGCATAAAGACCAAATAAAACCCCTTCTAAAGCCTCACCCGTTTCGTTAGTTTTATTCACAATGACTTTTCCAGTAACCACTTCATTTTCAAAAAAAACCAAAGTAATTTCATCACTTTCTTCACCAATTTTCACTTCTATTTTCAAAGGATTATAAAGAAGATTATCATTTTTCTTTTTTACTTCTTCAATAACATAAGTAGATGGAAATAAGTAACCTGTCATAAACTCTCCAAAAAGATTTGTTTCATAAAGACAATCCTCATTTTCACAAATATATTTTTTCCTTTCTACATCATAAATTTTAAAAGCAATATTATCTAAGTAAATTCTTTTATGAGTACCTTTCGTAACTTTAACTAAATGAATTCTTCTTTTAAAAGGTTCATTGATAAAAGTTTTAGAAAGCTCTGGGGTATCATCATTAATTTCAAATTCTTCATCGGAAATAAATTCATAATTAGCTAAACCTTTGACTTGTTTGATAATATACTTGCCATACCAAAGTGTTACAGAAGCCTCCCCACTTTCATCTGTGGTAAGCGTCTTAACAAGCGTATTGGTTAACTTATCATAAATTTTAAAAACGGCCTTTTCTTCATTAAAATAATTATCTGTATCATAATGATATTGCTTTTTGATTTTCAAAGATACTTCTTTTCTTTTATCGTAAAGCGTAATTTCTAAAGTCTCTTTATTTAACGTAACATAATGCTTTTCTAAATCAAGTTCATAACCATAAGGTGATTTTATTTCTTGAAGATAATAATTTCCTAAAATAAGGTTATCCACATTTGCTTCACAATTATGAAGGGTAATTTCTTCAACTAAAGTGCCATCTGGAAGGTAAAGTCCATAAATAGCTCCTTCTAAAGAAGACGTCCCAAAGGAAGAACACGTTTTAGAATCTTCATCATATTTTTTTATTTTTAATGATCCATAATTAGGATGGTTTACCAAATAAAGATTTACCTCATCTTGAGTAAGATCATCCACGGTAATTGTTTCATTCGGTGTAAAATTATAATTTTCTTTCCCTTTGACTTGTACTAAAGTATACGTATCATAAGGAAGTTCAATACTTGCATTACCTAAACTATCCGTGCTAATTTCTCCGATTTCTTCATGCGTTGTATTACTATAAATTTTGAATGTTGCCTCTTCTTCATTTAACAAAATATTATGATAAGCTAAATACTTTTTATTAATTTTAAGTAGTGTTTTTTTAACTTTATCATAAACTGTTATTTCATAAGGCGTTTGTATATTATCTTTTGTCATTTCAAAAAAGTATTTTTGATCATCTAAAAGATAACCGTAAGGTGCTTTTATTTCTTGTATATAATATTTACCAATGGGAATATTATCTAAAGACGCTTCACAATTTTCAATAACGAGATTTTCAAACAATAAGCCATCTTCTTTATATACACCATATAAAGCGCCATCTAAATTTCTTTTCCCGATACTTTGACAAGATTTGGTTTCTTCATCATATTTATGAAGTTTTAAAGAACCTGCATAACTTTCATAAGTGAGGCTAAATGTACTTCTTACATTACCTGGTTGCATTAAATCTTGTCCCGTATCATGATGATAAACAATAATTCCTTCTAAATAGAAATTATATTTTCTTTTAAGTGTTAAAGATACTTTTTTTAGGCCTTTTTCATGAGGCGTAATTGTTAACGTATCACCGTCTAAAACAACATCTGGATTTTCTTCATCAAGTTTATAATCTACTAAACTTGGATCAGTAATAACATAAGGAGTTTTATAACTTAACTCAAAATGTTTGTTATCTATGTTTGACGGAATCTTTTTGTGATTTTGAACCAAACGTAAAATACTATCCATATTTGTTTTAATGATGTCTGGAACATCAATTTTATAAGCCCATGGATTACTTGGATTATTTTGAGACGTAAAACTATAAGAATGACCTAAAGCATTCCATATTAATGCTTGTGTGGCAATATACCACTCATCACTGTAATGTCCCGTATAACCATAACCATAATAAGCATACAAACTTATTTCTTCCAATTTTTCTTTTGTTAAGCCCACCTTTAGTGCTAATTCTTCTTCATCTAACCCTTTATATTCTTCATAATTTTCTGTCGTCTTATTTACACCTGGTTGGATACAATAGGCGATTTTGTGATTGTCTTGTCGATAAAAAATTTCAAAATCACCCCACCTTCCCGAGTCTTCAACATAATGATAACTGCCTATGTAAGAAGACGAAAATGCAATAGCTTTAACTTGTGTTAATGAAAACAACATTAAAGCTACGACAAACTTAAAAATTCTTTTCATAATTTTTCCTCCTACTTATATATTCAAAAAAAATCGGTGATTTCCTTTTTTTTTACGAAAAAATCGTTTGTCAAATTCCGACATATTATGAAAAAAAGGCCTTTGAAAGCCTTTATTTAAACGGTTGGAGTTAAAATTAATTTAAAAAACGATCCTCTGCCATAACCACTTTGCAGAGCAAAAATTCCTGAAAAAGTTCCGCCAGTACAACTATAACCACGATCGATAATTGGATAAGTCGCAATGTTTTGATCCATTAAATCACCATACCAAGAGGTCACGGCTGTGCCAAAATTTCCACCCCATAATTGCCACACGTATGGTCCCATTTCTCCCATCGCATCCCCTAAAATACGCATTCTATAATCATGGCGAGCTTTATTGTAGATATAAGCGTCATAGTATTTTTCATCAGGATATGAAATATCCGTTGTAAGTTCTGTTATAGAACCATCATCACTACCAAACTTTGGAGAACCAAATAATCCGTTAAAGCCGAAGTTATAAGAAGCGCTAGACCCACTATAAGGTTGACCATTTGGATCTAATATGATTCCCATAACTTTTGTCGACATGCCACTCATATCATAAACCCCATAAATATTACCTGTTGTACTTGCAAGATAACCGGTACTTGTATTATAAGGGCTGTTGCATGTACCATCATTACAATACGTATTACAACTATCGCTTTGACCAGTATAACCACAAGTTGGTTCATTATTAGACGCATATCCCGTTTTGGAACTCGAATTATTATTTATGCGAATATTAGAAGCACTTCCATAAGATGAATGACTAAGATAAGCGATAGCTCCCCCACTCTGTATTTTTCATGACATGACTATCTAAAGAACGTTTGTAATTATAAGCATTTAAATGAGCTACAGCTAAATTACTTATAAGACCATATGTATTCGATTTAATGGCTATCTTTGATACATCTAAATCGGTTAATGTTGTTGTACTACCTTTTACCCCTGTTTCAAACTTGCCTACCCAAAAACCGGTACTTGGAATACTTAAAAATGATGGATGCGTCATATAATCTCCAACTTTGCAGTTTTCTCTTGCACCACTTTTCATTGGGGTGGTACATTCTTTTTTATTTTCATCAGAAGTATTATAATCCCCAAATAAAACATCAATCGTATGAACTTTTGTTGTATCAAGTCCTGTTAAACTACCATAATTACCTAAATCCCATAACTTATAACGATATTTGGGTATCCAAACAAAATAAGACTCAATGATATCTTCAGGAATTACTTCATTATCTTCATAATCTTTTTTGTTTGTAAAATCCACATAAGATAAAAGCCCTTCACTATTGGTTACTTTGATAGTATCACTCATATTAGCTTTGATTTCTTCATCAGATAACGTTCGATTATAAAGGACCGTTTGATAAACATCAATAGCGCTTAAATTCGAATATTTGTCATTTTTTTCTGGATTCGCTCCAACAATTTTACCTTCGGAAGTTAAAGCATCATAACTATTTTGTAAAATAACAACATTGGCCCATTTTTTATCTGCATAGGAATACCAAGGTGTTGTTAAATCAGCTTCCCCCATTTCTATTTTTACTAATTTTATCCTAACATAGAATGAGGAATTTTGGATATTTTTTTAAGACATTTAATTAATAATATAAGGATCTGTTTTGGTACCACTACCTGTAACAGTAACATCCGAACGAATATTAATAACAGGACGTAGACCATATACGTAACTTGCACTTGAGTCTGTTATTGTTCCACTATTAGTTACAAGTAACATAATAGCTGACCAACCGTAATAACCATATGGATTATAACCACCCGTTGGGGTCAACGTCCAAAATGGACCACCTGTTATTAAATAACTTTTTGAATTTGTCTTTTGATGATTATATTTTCCATCAAACACTCCGCCGCCATGACCGGCTAGTAAGACCTCATCCAGACTAATCAGTCCTATGGAATGTGTTAAAGCTTTATTACCTAATGAAGATGATGACACGGTATAATAATCCAACTCATTTTCACACGTTAAGGTTGGTGTACTTTCTTCCAATCTTAAATAACCTTTATTATAAGTAACAACGGTTCCAGTACCCACGCCATTTTGTAAAATTAAGGTAGATCGATCTCCACAGAAACCTACTGTGGTATCTATTTTTGAAGCATAGCTTGAAAGTTTATCCGTATAAAATTGGTCATTTGCTACTTTTATAACAGAGGAGGTGCCTAGGCCATGTGCTGCACCAGAAGTATACATATAACCTAGATACATATTATTATTTGCATTAGAATTAAAAGCACTTGTACCATATTGACGATCGGTTGATACCTCTCCGTTATCATGGGCTACTGTTCCATCATAAATCATTCGAATGGATCCATTACTGTTAATGCGAATAATGCGCCAATAGTATCCTGCAAATTTCACATAATTGTTTTCCACAGAGCCTCTGTAGTAGTAAGTAGGATTACCATCATAATCCGTGGTTTCATAGATTCCTTTTTCATGCGATTCACAACTATCATCATCACACGCTGACTTTGTAAAATCAGGTGTATAAGAGTTTACTTCTAAATTACCTAAAACTGTTGAGATTGTTTTTGAAGTTTTATTGAAATATAAAGTACATTTTGTTCTTGTATTTGTCGATGTATTGTAATTCGTATAAATTTCTTTAGCTTCCCACGTGCTATGGTCAAATGATAAGGTTACACCATTATTACAGTTTGATTTTTCTTCATCTAAAGTATAACCTGTGTTTTGATCGGGCATCGTTCTTGATATTTGCCCATCAACATAGTAGGCAAAATAGATGTCACCAGGATCTTCTACCGTCCCATTAATAGCATCAAAGTTTTTCTTTTCTTCATATAAAGCATAGCTCTTATAAAAATAACTAACTGTTAGAATTAACAAAAATATGTTCAAGAATAAATATAAGAGTTTTTTTCTTTCCTTTTCTTCTTTATATTTACCTAATTTATAAGAAGAACCCCCCCCCCGAACATATTTTCGGTTTTGAGGTTCTTCTTCTATTATTCGAAAATGTTTGTTTCATTTTCTTACCTCTTTTCTACTATCTTGATTTTACCCTATTTTTATCACTTTAACAATATTAAAAATAGTAATTATCATCGCGCCATTACAGCTTTTTTAAAACGTGAAAATACTAATAATTTATATTTTTGAGCTTCATTAATTTACATCTAAAAAAAGACATGTTAAAATGTTGTCAAAGGTAGGAGATGTGTATGGAACTTTGGATGATTGTTTTATTAATTCTTGCTTTATTATGTTTTCTCGCTATTTTTTATATAAATATATACAATCGTTTACAATTTGGAAAAACAAAAATAGAACACGTAGAATGTTTAATTGATGAAGATTTAAGAAAAAAATACGATATTGTAAGAAGAGCCGATGACGTGATTAAAAATAACTTAAATACCAAAAAAGATTATTTAAAAGACTATATTATTGATAAAGATGAGGCGATTAGTAATTTTGATTTTGAAAGAAAATTAAAACAAGCCGAAAATATTATTGAAAATTTATATAATGACAACTCCGAACTTAACAAAAATGAAAATATGAAAGAAATTATGCAAGATTTTAAAGATATTGATGAAAAATTAACGGCTGGCATTTCTTATTACAATAAAAAAATGAACATTCTTAATGCCTACATTCGTAAATTTCCTAATAATATCATTGCTAAAATACATAAAATAAAATCAAAACCATTTTTTGATGGTAAAGATATGACAGATATTGAAATAAATGATTTTAAAATTTAAAAAAGGATTATCTCTATTTGGATAGTCCTTTCTTTATTAAGTTGTAGAAATTGTTATATTATTTTGTTTGATATCTTCTTTTAAACTAATAACCATAAGGATAAATACACATGAAATGGCTAATAAAGAAACAAGACAAACAAGAAAACTTTTTATATTACCTTTCATAGCATCACCAATATCTATTCTAAAGATAAAATTTGTTAGAAATGTGAAAAAAAGAAGAAATTACGCTTCTTCTAAATTTTCATTAAATTTGGAACGAACATTATTTATTTTAGTATTCGAAACGGTTGACGTTTTATACATTTGTTCTTCGCTCATTAAAGTATATAAATTATCTTGCATTTCCAAAACAGAATTTAAACCATCAAAAAATGTATTATGAAGAACTTTATTATCTGCCGATTCAATCGTTCCGTGCAAAAATAAATCTCCTAAGCATTTTAAATCCCATAGAATACCTTCTAACATCGTTTTATTATCCATATATTAATCTCCTTTCAATAAATCATAGAAATTGCCATATAAACGATCTGTTTTTTTTGCAAATTTCTTTAAAAGAGAAACTTCTTTATTCTCACTTAAACATTCTTCATTAATACACAAATGTCTTTTAAAATATTCCAGATGGGCTAATGCATCTTCAATATACAATAAATTTTTTTCACTCATTTTTTTCACCTCAAGATTATTATGAGTTAATACACAAAAAAAATACCCAAAGGGTACTTGTAATAATTACCAATCAAATAAACTCATTTGTTCATTTTGAGGAACTTCTTTTTTATATTCTTCAATAATCATATCCATATCCGTAAGTAAATGGGCTTCACTACAACGTTTTAAATATAGCTCCATTAAATGTCGATATTGAAGAGTATTACATATTGTTCGGTTACCATAAACCGCTATATAATCCTCTTTTAACCCTGGATATAAAATATCTAAGGCATTATAGTAAAAGTTTTTTTGATTTGTTTTCAAGTTCATTCCCATGCGACTATATAAGAATTTCGCCCCCGCATTTTTGGTTTTCTCAATCATTTTTAAAACATTTTCTTCGGTATCCGTTAAAAAAGGTAAGACCGGGGTCATAAGTACACCTGTATACAGTCCACTTTCACTTAATTTTTGGACAACTTCAAAACGTTTTGTTGAACTTATTACTCGAGGTTCTATCTTCCTGGCAAGTTCATCATCAAACGTTGTAATCGAAATTTTTATAATAACACTATTTTTCTTTTCAATTTCTTTAAGTAAATCAATATCTCTTAAAATAAGATCACTTTTTGTATCAATTGAAACACCAAAACCATATTTTAAAATAAGTTTTAAAGCATTTCTGGTTAATTCTAACTCTTCTTCTAAAGGATTGTAAGGATCCGATAAGGAACCAAAAGAAACAACACCTTTCATTTTTTTACTTTTAAGTTCTTCCTCTAGTATTTCAAGGGCATTTTCTTTTATTTTTACTTGATCAAAGTCATCTATGTGATAGGCTTCACATCTTGAGTCACAATAAATACACCCCATATTGCAACCTTTATACAAATTCATATGGTAATCTATGCCAAACCATCGATTACCTTGGTCTGATTTCGTCATAATTGTCCTTGTTTTTATTGTTTGCATAAACCCCACCACACTTTCGTTTTTCTTAGAAATTATTATATCAAAATCGTTAAAAATTGCAAATTAAACTCTACCAACTTTAAGCAAGATATATTTTCTTACTTCAATAATATTTATGTTTTCATCAATATTTTGAATAGGACTGTACTTGCGAATATTTTTTTCCTGCAAGAAATTTAGTTCTTCTAACCCGGTTTCATATGCTTCTTTTACATATCCTTGTAAAGCAATAGAAAAACGAGCTGCACCTGTATAAGTGAAAAAAGTATAACTTCCAAGAACAAAGAAAAGTAGGAAAATACCGATATAAATACTTTTGTTTGTTTCCAAAAATTTTTTTATAAAAAAATACAAACTCCATAGAAAAATTACAAAATAAAGATAAATAGCCTGATTCTGAAAAAGAAGTAAAATAAAATAAAGGATTAATATAGCTTCGATTAAATAAATTAAAAAAGATAAACTTTTCTTTAACCTTCTTCTGTTTTTCAAAGAATATAAAAGATAAGTAACATAAAATATCACTATAGTATTATATAAAACAAAAAGAAAACCTGTAAAAAACGTATGATTTAAAATATCTTTTACATCCAAAATCATGTTAGAAATATTTTTGAAAAAGAAGATATGATAAACAGTAAGTATAGTGTTCATCCCTAATAACAAAGTGCCTTTTTTACGAAATCTTTGCTTCATAAGCAAAATACTTTCTATTGCTAAAACGACATGCCACATAAAAAATATAACTTTCATTGTACCACCTATTCTATGAAAAAAAAGATGAAAACCATCTTTTTAATCTTTGTCCCTACCAAAGAATTTTAGTAATTCAAGAAAAATATTAATAAAGTCTAAATAAAGTTCAAGTGCTCCATAAATAGCTAAATTTTCTTCTGGTAAAACATTATTGTCATAAAGCCTTAATACTTTTTGAACATCGTATGATGTATAACCAATGAATATCAAAACAGATATAATGGAAATAATAAGTGAAAATGATGAACTTTTAATAAACATATTAATTAAAAGACAAATAAGAACACTTACTAGTGCCATAAGTAAATACGTTCCCATTTTCGTTAAATCCATTTTTGTTGTTGCTCCAATGAAAGCAAAAAGACCAAAAACTAAGGCTGTAATTAAAAATACATAAATAATACTCGTAAGTTCATAGACAACAAAGATACTAGCAAAAGTTAAACCTGTTACAAACGAATAAAGTAAAAAACTTACTTTCGCGGTTGCTGGACTCATTTTGCTAATATGTGTGGATAAGAAAATAACAAGAACAAGTTCTACAATAACACAAACAAAATAGCCAGCGTCTCCAAAAATGCTTAAAAGCATAGTAGGATTTAATGAAACAACGTATCCGGTTAAAAAAGTAACCAAAAGGCCTATGAACATCCACATAAATACCTTAGATAACACGGCTTGTTTATCCATAATTAAAATTCCTCCTTCATGTTTTAATTATATCATGGCCTATTTTTTTACTCAATAAAAATAAAATAACCCTCAGGTCAAAGACATGAAATTGTCGAATGGAATATGGACAAAGTCTTAAATTATTGGTATGCTAAAGACGAAGTAAACATTGATAAATTCAAGTATTTAATTATGCTTGATTTAAATGAAGAAGACTTGGCTAAGTTACCAAGAGATAGAAAGGTGATTAAATTTATGAATGAAGTTAGAAAAGTAAATGAAGACCCAGAATTCTTTAGTTATATGACCAAAGAAGAAGATGAATCAAAGTATCATAATACCGAGCTTAAAAAAGCGAATGCGGCAGGTTTAGCTGCGGGTATTGATATTGGCAAAAAAGAAGGACGCATCGAGATAAGAAATATCCCTATAAATGACATAATAAGTATCACGAATCTATCTGAAGAAGAAATTTTAAAACTAAAAGAAAATGTATAGTAATCTAAAATAGACTTTTTAAAAAGATCTATTTTTTATAAAAAGAGAACTGACGTTCTCCTTTACATACCGCAAATATAGTTTTCTTTAAAGAAAACTATACATTAAATCTAAAATAAGCAATATCGCCGTCTTGCATAAGGTAATCTTTACCTTCTAAATATAATTTCCCGGCTTCTTGAACTTCTTTGGCACTGCCTAGGGCCTCTAAATCACTGTATTTCATAATTTCAGCTTTAATAAAGCCTCTTTCGATATCAGAATGAATAAGACCCGCACATGATTTTGCTGTCATTCCTTTTTTAAATGTCCAAGCCCGGCATTCATCTGGTCCTACTGTAAAAAATGTTTGTAAACCAAGTAAATCATAAGTAGCAAAAATAAGTTTATCTAAACCACTTGAAGAAATTCCTAATTCTTTTAAAAATTCTTTTTTGTCACTTTCTTCTAGTTCAGCCATTTGACTTTCTAACTCCGCGCACATAACAATGACGCCAGAACCCTCTTTTGAAGCATATTCCTTAACTTGTTTAGAGTAGTCATTATCGCCTAAAACAATGTCATCTTCTTTAACATTGGCAACGTAAATAATCGGCTTAGCTGTTATAAAACTAAAGTTTTTGATAATTAACTTTTCATCTTCATTTAAATCTAAAGAACGAATGGGTTTGTTTTGCATAAGAGCTTCTACACATTTACGTAAGGTTTCATACTCTAAAACGACGTCCTTTTCTTTTGTTGTTTGGGCTTTTTTGGCTATTTTGTCTAATCTATTCTGGGCAATTTCCAAATCCGCTAGGACAAGCTCTACATTAATAATTTCAATGTCATCAATTGGGCTAATTTTTCCTGATACGTGAATTATGTTTTCATCTTCAAAACAACGAACCACTTCCACAATGGCATCGACTTCTCTAATATGGGATAGAAATTTATTGCCTAAGCCTTCACCTTTAGAAGCCCCTTTGACAAGGCCCGCGATATCGGTAAATTCAAAAGAGGTTGGCACCGTACTTTTAGGAACATACATATCTTCTAAAAAAGATAGTCTAGAATCAGGAACCGTAACAACACCCACATTAGGTTCAATAGTGGCAAATGGATAATTCGCGGCTAAAATATGTTTTTTTGTAATGGCATTAAATAACGTCGACTTACCCACATTAGGCAAACCAACAATACCTGCTTTTAAAGCCATAATCTCACTCCTTTACGTGTTTACACGTCTTAAATTATATCAATTAAATGTTTATTTTTAAAGCTTATTTGCAGGAAATTTAAAAAACTGCCCCGTTCTTTCAACTTAAGCAGTTTTGCATTATAAAATAGTCGCACCATTAATACCTGTCGGTAAACCGATGACATACCATAAAATTAAAATACATAGTAAAATTAATCCTGTTACTATAGCATAAGGCACTTGGAGTTTTAAAGAATCTGTAATGCCAATAGAGTTTTCTTTCTTACAATAATCATTTAAAATAGCTAAATAAATAACAAAGTAAGCCATTAAAGGAGTAAGACCCATTGTCATACTTTCCCCAAAACGGAAAATAATTTGACTAAATTCAGGTGTCATGCCGGCATTCATAAAAACTGGAATAACAACAGGGGATAAAATAGTCCATTTTGTTACCGAATTAGGAATAAAAATCGTTGCTACAGAACTTACTAAGAAAAGCATGATAATAAGTGGTAATCCTTGGAAGCCTGTCTTAGAAAATAAATTAGCTAAGAAAGCAACCAAAATAGTGCCAATATTGGTATATTTAAATAAGCTTATAAACAAAGAAGCAAAAAATATTAAGACTAAAGTTTTACCAATGTTATCTAAAGAATGGCCAAGGGTATCCACAAAATCTTGATGATTTTTAATAGTACGAGCTCCAAGGCCATAAAATAAACCTAGGATAACAAAGAAAATAGTTACGATAAAGACAAATCCATTAGAGAAGA
The DNA here is from genome assembly GCA_934101275.1 of uncultured Bacilli bacterium. Lineage (GTDB taxonomy): Bacteria > Bacillota_I > Bacilli_A > RF39 > UBA660 > Ventrenecus. The sequence goes on along the minus strand of CAKOQM010000002.1, from coordinate 42,634 downwards.
AAGAGTTATAACTAAATAACTTATCAACATATAAAACTTGGCTATTATCTAAAAGCTTACCAGATAAAGGAAGACCTGGGATAATGTTATAAATGAAAATAAGAATATAAATCGCCCCGGCAAATAAAGAGAAAACAAGGCCTCGTAATTCTCTTTTCGTAAGAATACCTTCATCTTCTTCTAAAACCTCAGCAACTTCATATTTATTTAACTTTGGAGCCACTTTTTTCTCAGTTAGCATCGTAAGAACATACGTGAGCACAAAAACAGCCACAGCCATAATAAAGATAGCACTAATAGAAGCCATACGATATCCCATATCAATCACTCTTGCACTTGTAAGAGAAAGACTTAGTAAAGAACTATCGACACTCGTAAATATTACAGACAAGCCTTGACCACAGGTAAGGCCGGCAAAAGAAGCAACAACGCCTATTAAAGGATTTCTTTTACCATATTTAAAGACCAAAGCGCTTAAAGGTAATAAAACGATATAAGATAAATCCCCAAAAATACTCACGATAATACTTAGAAAAATCAAAATAAATGTTACAGTATTACGTTTCATTTTTTTTGTTAAAGCCGTAATCGCGGTTTTTAAAAAGCCACTTTTTTCCATGACACCAAAACCAATTAAGACAATAATTAACGTACTTAAAGGGGCGAAAGAAACAAAATTTGAAACCGTTGAAGAGAAGATATATTTAAGTCCTTCAAAACTAAACAAATTTTGAACCGTCACGGTACTCATGGAATATTCTAAGGTTGTTCCGTTAATGGTATAAAGTGTTTGACTAAAATCCAGTAAGTATAACACACCACTTAAAATTACTATCACACAGGTTAAAATAAGAAAGGTCATAATAGGGTGTAAACTTATTTTTGTTTTTTTACTATTCACCGTTATCACCTATCACTTTTTTTAATTTTCTTTCAAATTCTAAACGGTCCATCATGATTTCTCTTTGACAATGAAAACATTTGAGTTTAATATCAACTCCTACTCTTGTAATTACCCAATCGTTAGTTTTACAAGCATGGGGCTTTTTCATGATGACATGATCATTTAGCTTATATGATTTCTTTTCCATTATGCACCTCAATCTGATTATAAGGAATCTTTATATTCTTTTCCTCATATATTTCTTTGACCAATTTATGAACTTCTCTTTTAACGCTCCACTGGTCATTTGACTTACAGTATATCATTATAGCATAATTTATGGCAGAATCACCAAAAGAATCAATTCCTAAGTATTTACTATCTTTAAAAACACCGGAAATTTGTTTACTTTTTTCAACAACTTCTTTTAAAGCTTCTTCCACTTTTTCCGTAGTTTCTTCATAAGCCGTCGGAATTTTAATAGCAAGGCCGGCGCGTTGTTGGGATAAATTCACAACAGCGTTGACATTACGATTGGCAAAAATATAAACTTCACCATTGGCACCTTTTATTTTTGTGCTTTTTAAAGTGACTTCAATAACTTCGCCTAAGAAATTATTAATTCGTATATAATCTCCTATTACATAGTAATTATCTAAAATAATATAAATTCCACTCATAAGGTCTTGGACCGTATCTTGAAGAGCCAGACCTAAAACAACACCAGCAATTCCTAAAGAGGCCAAAATACCTTTTGTATCAACACCATAAATATCTAAAATCATCATCACCGCGATAGCACAAATAAAGAAAGTACTAATTTTGGTTATAAGTTCGATAATAGTGGTTCTTCTTTTGGCTTCGAAACTACCTTTACCACGCGTAAATAAACGGTTAATAATAGCTCTTCCCACTTTAATTAAAAGGGATGTGGAAACAATAATTAAAATAGGTAAAACAATTTTTCTTTGGAAAAAAAACTGAAAGATACGTTCCATTATAATCCCTCAATTCTAATACCTAGTATTTCCAAGATTCTTTCTAAATCTTTAGGGGAATCATATGGAATTTCAATTTTTTTTGTATTGATACGTACTTTTGTACCAACTTTTTCACGCATCATTCTTTCGTAAATAGAGTTACGAATATTTTTAGGTTCTTTTTGTTTTTCTTGTTCTTGTTTTTTAGGTAGTTGTTCCTCATTTAAAAGTTGTTCTAAAGCCCGAACGCTTAAGTTTTCTTTAATCACTTTATTAGCGAGTTCATTTATTTTTTCTTCATCCGTTAATTTACTTAAAGCTCTTGCATGCCCCATAGATAAATGACCTTCTTGAACATATATTTTAACTAAAGAAGGTAAAGATAATAACCCTAACATATTAGTAACATGGCTTCTACTTTTACCGAATTTTTCGGCAAATTCTTCTTGCGTAAAACCACCAAGTTCAATAATTTTTTGATAAGCCGTCGCTTCATCTATAGGATTTAAATCTTCTCTTTGAATATTTTCTAAAAGAGCAATTTCCATCATTTCTTGGTCATTAAAATCTCTCACAACGGCTGGAATGGTTTCTAATCCTGCTATTTTAGCCGCTTTAAGTCTTCTTTCACCAGCAACAAGTTCATAACCTTTAATCGCTTTTTTGACAATAATAGGTTCAATGACCCCATGTTCTTTAATAGACGCGGCAAGCTCATTTAAGGTTTCTTCATTAAAAGTTTTACGAGGTTGGTAAGGATTACTTCTTATTTCACTTACTTTAATTTCACCAACTGTACTTTTTTGTTCTGCTTCAGCAATGGTGTTTTTTTCAAAGTTTTCAAAATTAATGACTTCATTTGAAAATAATTGCTCAAGTCCTTTTCCTAAGGCTTTTCTCTTAGTCTCCATTTCGACTAATCACTTCCTTTGCTAAATTTTGATAAGCTAAAGTAGCTCGGCTCGTTGGGTCATAATCACTGATAGGTTTACCATGACTTGGAGCTTCTACCAAACGCACAAGTCTTGGAATAATCGTATTAAATACTTTGGATTTAAAGCATTTACGTACTTCCTCAATAACTTCTAAGCCAATGTTTGTTCTTCCATCTAGCATGGTTAGTAAAACACCTTCAATTCGTAAATTAGGATTCATTTTATTTTGGACCATTATAATAGAATTTAAAAGTTGTGTAATACCTTCAAGAGCATAGTATTCGCATTGAACAGGAATGATGACAGAATCACTCGCGACTAAAGCATTCATCGCCGTGGTTCCTAGTGATGGTTGACAATCAATAATGATATAATCATATTTATCTTTGATTTCTTCCAGACACATTCTTAATTGTTCATTTTGATGGAATGTTGTATCTTCATACATTTTCCTAATAAATTCGACATCCACACCCGCTAAATTGATAGTTGCTGGAATAATGGATAAATTTTTAAATTTTGTTTTAATGATAGCTTCTTTTATGTTGCAAGCACCTGTAATAACATCATAGATATCATGCTCAAAATCATTATTATTTAAGCCAAGACCATTGGAAGCATTTCCTTGAGGGTCCAAATCTATTAAAAGTGTCTTTTTTCCTTCTTTGCCTAAAGCAGCCGCTAAATTAATACTTGTTGTTGTCTTTCCAACACCGCCTTTTTGGTTTACTAATGAAATAACTTTTGCCATATTACCACCCTTTAATTTACATCTACAAACATTTTAACATAATTACTTTCTTTTGTCTTTAATATTTTATAAAAGAAAAAAGCTTTCTTTTTACGAAAGCAAATTCATAATGGTTATTAATCCCGTATTATTAATTATTCAGCCTTTTCTTTAATTTCAATTCTAAACTATTCTTATTTTTATCATAAATAATTACAAGTGATAATATTTCATTGTTTGTTCATACTCTTTATCAATCATTTCCTCAAAGCCTACGCCTAATTTTATGTCAGTGCCAAAAAACAAACTATCGTAAACTAAATTACCTTTAAAAGGAATAATTGATGTTGTAACCGCATAAGGTAGTTCATCATAAGGAATAATTTCATCAATATTAACATTTAAGCCCTTTATCATATAAACTTTTTCTTCGGTTAATAAAGCCGTGTATTCTTCTTCATAACGACAAATAATAAACATTCTTCTAATACCTTTTTTAAATTCACTGGTTAAACTTAACTCTTCCTTATTAAATTTATAAGGATTAGCTAGACAAAATTCTGTCGTTATAAATTCCTTATTCTCCCAATATTTATTTATAACATCTTCCATTTCAGCTGGATTGATGGCTTTTTGATTATAAAGTTTAAGATGAGGATTTATCTTATATTTTTCGTTCGTAAATTCTAATAAAGTAAAATAGATTTTATAAAATAAGTCGACATCTTTTTTAGATAAACAGGCATTTTTTTGCTCAACATATCTTTCTTCTTTATTCATTCTATTTTTTAATTCTCGCACTTTAATCTGTTTAGCTTCATTAGGGGTACAGCCATTTAAAGCCCCAGATGGCATCTCGTCCATCGCTTCATCTAAGATTTTAAAAAATTTAGTTAAATCTATATTGTTTAAAGCAGGAACACTTTTTATAAGCTCTTTTAAAGAATCTCTTTCAAGATTAAGCATAGCATAATCTCTAATTGGCTTAATGACTGATGGCCAACAAAAAGATAAATCACGTAACTCTTTTAGAAATTTTTTGATTTTAGGATTATAAATATCAAAATCATTATAAAACATTGTTTTAAATTTTTTCGAGTCAATATTTATATTACCAGCAAGACCTTGTTTTTTTCTTTGTTCATCTAAGTCATCTGCAATATCAAAAAAGTCATTAAAGATAGCAACAGGCATTGGTTCTTTTAAGTCTTCGACTTCTTGTAAACGAAGGAAAACATAATAATTAAATAATTTATTATTTAACATGTGTTGCCATAATGATTCTTCTTTTGCCCCTGTGACAACCGAACCAATTTGACAAACAGATGGCAAAAAGGCTGAACCTTGCATTTTACAATAACTTACTAAAAATTCATTGATATCATCTATTTTCTTTTGGTCAGCCCACTTAACCTTTTTTAAAGCTTCCTTTACTTTATCTACTATTTCTTCAGGAATACTAATATCATCATCAAAAGAACGATAAAGCAAAAATTTATCTCTTAGAATATTCCTTTCCCAATTATATTTATCAGAAAATAGCATTTGTTTTGATGAATCATCATGATGATTTACCATATAATCTAATGTCATTTTTAAAAATTTTAGTTCTCTTGTTGTACAAATATCAATAATATTATAAGAATCCTCATAAACTTTATAAATGGCCTCTAACATTTTCGTCTTTGTTATCTTCTCATATTCCTTAAAATCTTCTACAATTCTCGTATATTGTTCATAAACATATTCTTTACCAAAATCTTTTATTTCCTCAGACATTTTCATAAACTACCATTCCCATCATAAATGCTCTCAAAAGCTACTTTATATTTTTCTTTATATATTCACTTAATTTTTCATCAGTACAATAAACATAACATCCTTTTAATCCGCGGGTCATTAATGTTCTATACGTATTTTTTATGATTTTTCCAGCAATTTCATCTGCTGTTTCTTGACCCTGTTCTTTGGCTATTTTATTTATGCCTTTTAATGAACTGTCACTTTTAGCTCTTTTTCTGTAATCTGTCACAACATGTTCATTTTCATATCTCATATCGTTCCCAATTATGACACCAATATAATCAAATTCCAATCCTTGAACGGTATGAATACATCCTACCTCATTAACAGATGTAGAACCTATTGCAAAAGACTCACCAGCCTCTAAATTCCAACTCATTTCAAAATTTTTCTCAGAAATTTGTATTTCATGATAATTTGTATTATTTCTAGAACTTCCTTTTGGCCATTCCCAACAGTAACCTGCAACAATGCGTGATTTATTATTAAGACGATTTTTTTCTTCAATCAATTTTCTTAATTCATTTGGATCATCAAGTACTCTAAAATCATAATCAAAACCATCTATATCAAGATTAGCTGTATCTCTGATTTCTAAAATCCTATCAAGCCAGGCTAAGTAACCATCCGAACCATTGCAACGAAACTGACTATCTAATTCAAATAAGTATATACCTGCCCCGAGTTCATTAGCATATTTTTTAATTAAGTCTTCACTACCAATATCTCTTAAAGTTACCCTTTGGTCTTCGTCAAGAAAAAATACAGAAAATCTTGAGGCATTAATAATCTCTTTAACTTGATTTTCGCCTTTGTTTTGATAACTGCCTGACTTTTCAGTTAATCTATGTGCTTCATCAACTATTAAACAATCTAATTCATTTTTTTCAGCATCTATAAAATTACCGGAGCCTTGAAATAAATGATTGATATATGTTTTTGTGAAATTTCCTCGTAATTTAGTTGAATAAACATTTCTAGGAGCCATATTTTTAGTTACATAAAAGCATGTCATATTTCTATTATTTAATTCAACAAGAAGGTTGATAGCCAACACAGATTTTCCAGTTCCAGGACCACCTCTTATAATCATAACGCTTTTCTTATTTTTAGAAATAGTATCAATGGCATTTCTAATGGCATATTCATAAATTATTTTCTGATTATCAATCATGTAAAATTCTTTATTACCTTTTAGCATGTCGCTTAAAGAATCCTGCAACATTTTTGATGGTCTTATTTTTCCACTTTCAATTTCATAAAGTAAGTTGCCGTCGTCACCTTCTAATATGTATTTTTTTATAAAGTTTCTTAATTTAACCACATCATTATGACCAAACAAAGGAGCATTGTCTATATATTCTTTGTAATGACCAGAAAGTAATGTGTCATCATCCTCAAAGTAGTAATTATGCAGATAGGCACAAGGTATTACATTTATATTTTTTTGTTGTACTAGTTCATTATAATCTTTTATTAGATTAGCATATGTCATAGCTTGATATGACGGATGAACAACATCTCTTAAACTATGTCCTGTATAAGTATTTACTTTATAGATGCCATCAACTTCATCTACTTCTTTAGCAACACTCCACTGTTTCAATTCAATAATAATTATATTAGACTTTTCTTTATTATAACCTGACATCATAAAATCAATTCTACAACCAGTAGGAGGTATATTGTATTCTATGGCAATACCACTGTTATTTGGTATCTCGTTATCACTTAGAACTCCTCTCATATATTGTAAAGAATTTTTCCAAGAGTCAAATTCGGGAATACTAGGTTTTCTTTTAATAACTTCTATATATTTATTTCTAATTTTATCTGCAATAATCCCTAAGTCAACATCATCCATAAATTCAGATTTTATTCCTTCATAAACTAACATTTACTTCACCTACAAACCATTATTCAAACGTTAAACTTTCTATAATTTATCGTATTTTGTACTCTTACCTTTTGCTTTTTCAATAGGATATTTTTGAGCGCTAATATCCATTTTTTCTAAAACTATTTCTTTAGGGTCAACGCCTATCTGATGACAAAGCAGAATACAATAATTAAGCACATCAGCTATTTCATACTTTAATTCATTTTTATCATAATTATTGTTCCATTGAAAACATTCAAGGAGCTCGCCAGCTTCAATAGAAATCGATTTAGCCAAGTTTTCTGGCGTATTAAATTGTAACCAATCCCTATCCTTAGCAAACTTAACTATTTTTTCTTCAAGTTCTTTCACATAATCACTTCCTAGGTTATATAGATAGTATAACATAGCATCTTTATTTTAGCGAATTATAAAAAATAATTAACAAGAATTTATATGTTAATGTTGTAAACATTCATCCAATCCCACTTTTCCATTTTCATCTTGATATAAGTCGACTCTTTTATTTAATTCAGCCATTGGCATAAGTAAATTAGATGCAAAAGAGTATGCTTCTTTTTCGATATCATTCTTTGTACCAGATATTGGACATAAAAAATTATTGGCTTTAATTCCTGTATGCAATAATATATGACCTAACTCATGTGCCGCTGTAAATCTAACAATATTATTAAAAACGGACATGATAAAAACAAAGTTCAAACCTACTATTGCAAGGATTGTTCAAAAAAATTTAGTTCATGTACCAGTATGCCTCTTTCACATACTAAGCTAAAATATAATCAAATTTTAATATTTTTTGAATGCATGAATGATAAGTTTTCTATCAAAAAGACAGCAGCGAAAATGAATTGTAACAAAAACACAGTTTTTTTATTAAAACACAAGGTTTTAAATAGTATTTCAATAATAAGAAAATCTATTAATTTAAAAGGAAAGAAAACAAAAAATATGCCGAGATTTTCAAAACCTCGGTCTTCTAAAGGTGGCTCAAAGAGAGGTATAAGTAATCGCCAAGTATGTATTGCTTCAGCAATAGATGAATGTGACAATTGCTTTTTAGAAATTGCTGGTACTGGACCAATAACATCAGAACAGGTAAAAAGTATTTTTAAAGATAAAGCAAAAAAGATAAATTGTCTTATTACAGATTGTAAGTCTTCTTATGAAAAATTTGCTAAAGAAAATAATATAAATTTAGAACAAATAAAATCATGGACTCACGTTAATAACAATGGTTATAATCTTGAAAATATAAATTCATTGCATTCCGAATCAGCAACTTTTTTATCTCATTTTAAAGGTGTTTCCACTAAACATTTACAACATTATTTAGATTGGTTTTGTTTTCAAAAATTGATTAATTATACAGTTGAAATATTAGATCAACCTTTAACTATGATGAAGAAATCTGTCATAAATGTTTGTTCTACTTATTCTAATAATATTTATGATAACACTTCTGGTATTGATTTTAGTAATGGCTACTCTGACTATAATTTTTCACCCCTAACAATCTAGGATACAGCGTATTTTTTATATATCGTATCCAATAGAAAAAGCATCCACTTCTGTGCGTGATAAATATAATAGCATTTTTGCAATTTCATGCTCATTGATAATTAAATTTTCATCAAATTGTCTTCTAATATTCTCTCTTAACCATTCTGAATTCCAAATATTCATTGATTTATTATAGAGTTTTTCGCATATACTTCCACTAGAATATTTTTTATTTCTATCAATTGGAATAGTTAATCGTTGTAACCATATTTCTAAATAAATAGTATTTGTTAATGACTTAAACTTATTGATAATTAAATCTATATATTTTTCAATTTTTGTTTTATCAAAAAATTTAAAAATATGGCTTAATATTGCTACACATATTGGATATGTTCTTGGATTATTGTACATTATGTCAATAACAATACTTATAACTTGTTCATAACTGTTTGGCCTTTTTTTCATTTTCTCTATTTTTTCTTTAAAAACATCATTCAATAAGACAATTAGACTGCCACTATTAGGATATTCTTTACTGAATTTGTTTATCAAAAACAATTGTTTTTGTAAAGTTAATTTTTCAAAACTATTCTGATTAATGAATCTGCTAATTTTATCATCTTTTACAGATTTTATTACTATATCTTTTGTTGAGTATGTTTTTGCAGTATTTAATTTAAAATTCAATTCAATTAATACTTCTGATAAGCTCTTTAAAATTAATTCCAACTCAAAACTATTATTACAAAATATTCTGTAGTCATCTCTATATCTTAAAATTTTATAATCTTTTATATTTAAGTTATTTAATTTTTCTGTAAGTAATTCATCACAATATCCTAAAACAATTTCAGCAACAAAGTCCATTAAAATACTTCCTTGAGGAATTCCGTTTGTTTGCCCGTATCTCATATTTACAATATCTTTATCTATCAAATTACCAATGTATGATAAATCACCTTTGGTAGCTTTGGAGATTGATTTAGTATGTAATGCCCATGATATTGAATGGGTGTATATTGATGGATAACAATTTGATATATCGGTATTTGCCATTAATGAATATTCTAAGGATGTTGAGATACTTCTTTGTTCATATTCATTCCACCATCGTAAAATATTTTCTTTTTTATCTGTTTTTTTACTTTTAGATTCACCTGGCATGCTACAACAAATAATATTTGGATTAGAATGTAACTCTTTTAATCTTTTTTTAATTTCACTCCAATTCTTAGATTCACATATATCATTAACTAGTTTTACATATAGTATTGGGTGAATTAATTCAAACGGTCTCCATGCATATTTTCCATCCTTATTATGTATTATAAAATAATCAACATTTTCTTTTTTTTCAGGAGCATCGGCTCTACTTTTTACTATTGTATTCATAAAATTTTTACCCATGATTAACGAATCTGATAATTGAAGAATTGATTCAAAATCAAAATATATAGGTAAATCAAAACTAAAATAACTTTCAGATTTTAAAAAAAATTCTTTTGCTTTTGCTGCACTCATACTTGTTACTAATCTCATAAAAACACCTCAATCTTCTAAAAAAAATATCATAAATTTTAATGATATCTAAATTATTTACATTGTATCACATTTTTCGGCTTTCTTTTTACATTTAGGTTACTGTTCACAGATTTTATGAAAAGAACATAAAAATATTGCAATTATCATTAAAACAAAGGATAATGCTTAGTATAGCAAAGAAAGATTGAAGTATATGACAAGTGATTTAATAAAACAAAATTTTAAATTAAGAGAAGAAAATAGAAAATTAAAAAGTGAACTCAAAAGAGTATCTAATGCCTTATCGCATGCTAATAATTATGTAAGACAACTAGAAAATAAAATTGAAAAAATGAAAAAAGATGAAAAAAAAGAATAGAAATATTTTCCAGACGGTTGTTAATTAGAATAAATTTTACATGAAAAAAGACGAAACTAATCTTTTTGTTCCGTCTCTTGTTCTTTTTCTTTAATTTTTTCTTCAAGTTCTTCTTTACTCATTTTTGAATAACCTTTGATTTTTAATGATTTGGCTTCTTCACGTAGTTTTGTTAAAGTAGGTTCATCACTAATATCAAATTCTTCATCTTCGATTTTACCTGTTCTAACTAATTCATCAATTTGTTCTTTGGTAATCGTTTCTTTTTCAATTAAGGTATGAGAAAGAAGCATGACTAAGTCTTTATTTTCTTCGAGAATTTTCTTCGCATTATCATAACATTTGGTAATGATTTTTTGAACTTCTTTATCAATTTCTAAAGCTACTTGATCAGAATAGTTCTTTGTTTTGTTATAATCTCTACCTAAGAAAACATTTTCACTAGTATTTTGTTCATAGCGAATTGGGCCTAGATCACTCATACCATATTCAGTAACCATACTACGAGCAAGATTCGTTGAACGTTTAAAGTCATCGCTAGCTCCTGTTGTGACATCCCCTAAGAATAATTCTTCGGCAGCACGACCACCTAAACTACTTGTAATCATGGCAATCATTTCATTTTTCGTATATCTTGTAATATTATCTTCTTTTGGGGTATAAGCGGTATAACCACCCGCCATACCACGTGGTACAATAGTGATTTTTTGAACTTCCATCGCATCTTTTAATTTTAAGCCTAATACGGCATGACCTGATTCATGAACTGCGGTTAACCATTTAATGTCATCACTTACTTTACGACTTGTTTTAGCAGGACCCATTAATACACGGTCGGTTGCTTCATCAATATCTTTTAAAGTAATCGCATCTTCATTTTTACGTACGGCAAGTAAAGCAGCCTCATTCATTAGGTTCTCTAAGTCTGCACCAGAAAAACCTGATGTTCTTTGAGAAATACTCTTTAAGTTAACAGAAGGCGCTAAAATTTTATTTTGAGCATGAACTTTTAATATTGCTTCTCGTTCTTCTGTATCGGGAAGGTTTACAGTAACTTGTCTATCGAAACGTCCTGGTCTTAATAAAGCAGGGTCCAAAACGTCTGGTCTATTAGTTGCAGCAATGATAATGATACCTTCATTAGCACCAAAACCATCCATTTCAGTAAGTAATTGGTTTAAAGTTTGTTCTCTTTCATCATGTCCACCACCGATACCAGAACCTCTTTGACGCCCTACAGCATCGATTTCATCAATAAAGATTAGACATGGAGCATTTCTTTTGGCTTCTTTAAACATATCACGAACACGGCTTGCTCCAACACCAACAAATAATTCAACGAAATCAGAACCACTTATAAAGTAAAATGGTACATTAGCCTCACCAGCTACGGCTTTAGCAAGTAAAGTTTTACCAGTTCCTGGAGGACCTACAAGTAAAACACCTTTAGGAATACGAGCCCCTAATTTTTGGAATTTTTTAGGATTTTTTAAGAAGTCAATAAGTTCGGCTACTTCTTCTTTTTCTTCTTTTAAACCTGCAACGTCTTTGAAACGAACTTTTCCGCCATCTGCAGATAATTTAGCGCGACTCTTACCAAAATCCATACTTCCTTTATTACTATTAGCCATTTTAATAAAGATAAAGTAAGAAGCACCAACTAAAACAACTAAAGGAACCACATTTACTAAAATGTAAATCCATGAAATAGAACCTGGATCTGGATTCGTTTCATAAACTTTAAGATTATTTGATTCGGCATACTTTGTAATGTTTTCTACTTCAGCTTCTACAATAGTAGCTTTAAACTTTTCAGAATCTTTATAGTTACTTAATTTACCTTCTACATAGTAAACACTTTCTTCGCTACTAGGAGTAATCGTAATTTCAGTGACATTTTTATTACCCATTTCCTTAATTAATTCACCTGTTGTAATTTCATGTGTTATTGTACCGCCTAAGTTTAAGAAACTTAATACGGCAAAAATAACAACCACTAAAATAAGATAAGGAAATAAATTTTTTATTGTATTTTGATTATTTCTTTTCATTATTTTTCTTCCTCTTTCTTTTTATACTTGTATATTATATCATAACTTTTACCTTTGTCGATGTCATATTTAGATTTTTTTATTCCTAAAACCCAAAGAACTTTACCTACGCTATCTACCAAAATAGGCACTTTATTTTTTTCTTCTTTCGTTAGTTTATTATCAATTAAAATATCGTTTATTTTTCGTGTTCCATTTAAATTTTTAACTTCCATTTTCATGCCATTTTCCCGACTCTTAATATACAAAGGTAATGTGATATCCTTAGAATTTAAATGGATTTCATAGTTGCTTTTCGCCGTGTATTCTTTCTTTTTCTCTACGATGCTTTTATCCTCTAAAACTAAATAGTCTTCTAAAAGATAACAAAATGGTTTGATTATTTCTTTCTTTTTTAAAAAAGTATAACCTTCATTTTTGATAAATAAATAATCCATAGGAAATTCATAATAAGCATTTTCTTTTTTTCCTAACAATAGATTCATAAAAATATTGAGATGTTTCTTCGTTAATTTAGTAATGTTTTCTTGATAAATTTGATATAAATAGTCTTCACAAAAAGCATTTTGCATCGCTTTAGAATAATTTTTAAAACGTAGAATATCTATTTTATTATTTACCAAAACATCTTTTTTAACCTTACTTATTTCTTCATCAATAAGATTTGTTTTTTCTTGTAAAAGTTCACTAAAACTTAAGAATTTTTGATAATAATAAGGATTTTCTCTTTCAAGTAAAGGTAAAATTTCATGCCGCAAACGATTTCTAATGTAATCATTACTATCATTTGATTTATCATGAACAAAAGGAATATTTTGTTTTTTTAAATAACCATATATTTCTTTTTTATTTCTTGTTAAAAGAGGTCTTAAAAGAGTAACATCTTCATAAAAAGACACTTGTTTAATGCCAGCATATCCTTTTAAGGAACTTCCTCTTAAAAGACGCATTAAAATCGTTTCTGTTAAATCATCCGCGTGATGCGCTGTTAATAAGATATTGGCATGATATTCATGACAGACTTCTAAGAATTTTTTATATCTAATTTGTCTTGCTTCACTTTCCGTAAATTTACCTTTTTCATAAGAATCTATCTCATAATAAACAAGAGGAATATTTAATTTTTGTAAATAATTTTTCACAAAAGCATATTCTTCTTCGCATTCCTTTCTTGTTTTATGATTAATATGAACACAGATAACATTTTTATGTAAAGAATAAAGTAAATTTAAAAGGCACATGGAATCTGGCCCTCCTGATAAAGCAAGGACACAAGGGGTATCTCCTATGATATATTTTTCAATAAATTTTTTTTCTTCTTCCATAATTCTCCTTAAAAAACATTATTATTGTACTTTATTTATATGCTTTTTGCAACTCATTTTAGCACTCTTATATCCCAAGTGTTAATTTATTGATTTCACGATTGGCATTTTTTTGTTCATAGGCACTAGTAACAACAATGAAAACATCTTTATCTATTTCCTTTAAAACTTCTTTTACTTTATGATAAGAAAGATTAGGAAGTGAACACATTAAAAGTTCTTTTTCTTTTTTGGTAAAAGCACCAGCACTATTAATCAAAGTAACATCATAGCCGCAAGAAAACAAATATTTTTTTATATCATTTATTTTTTTACTGCTAATATAAAGCACTTTATTTTTATTAATACCTAAAGTTAAATTATTAGAGTAATAACTCATAAAGTAAAGAGAAATCAAAGAGTAAATTAGTTTGGTAAAGCCAAATGTAAAGCCACCTAATAAGACAATAAAACCATCAACAATTAAAATGGATTTCCCCATAGGCATATGAAAATATTTTTCCATTATTTGATTTAATATATCGGTACCACCTGTCGTGTAGTTATTTTGAAAAATAAGACCGTAACCATAACCACTTAAAACACCGCCTATTATGGCGATTAATAAAGGATCAATCGTAATAATAAGATATTTTGAGATATTTTTGGTTAAATAAACAGCTATAGGAAACAACAAAGAACCCACTAAAGTATTCTTTGTTTTTTCTTTTCCTAGAAGAAAATAACTTAAAATAAGTAATAAAGCATTACATAAAATCATAAAAAGACTTTCATTAAGAGGAATAAAGTGTCTTATGATAATACTTAAACCGCTTACACCACCAGTAACAAAATCATAAGGGGATAGAAAAAGATTAAATGCAAAAGATACCAAAAATATACCTATAACAATATGACTATATCTTTTTAAGTTAGTTTTCATTTTGTACCCTCAATAAAGATTCTAAAATAGGTAAAATATCCCCATTTAACACTTTGTCGACATTACTTGTTTCATAGCCGCTTCTTAAATCTTTAATTAATTTATATGGCTCTAAAACATAGTTTCTAATTTGACTTCCAAAATCAATAGCAGAAATAGTTCCCTTCAAGTTATTCTTTTCTTGTTCTAATCTTAATCTTTCTTTTTGATATAATTTACTTTTCAAAATTTTTAAAGCTTGTTCTTTATTTTTTAATTGGCTACGTTCATTTTGACACGTTACAACTGTCTTAGTGGGCAAATGGGTAATACGAACCGCTGAATTAGAAGTATTAACACTTTGTCCTCCAGCCCCACTTGAATGATAAACATCTATTTTTAAATCACTTTCTTTAATCTCAATATCAATATCTTTGTTATATTCTGGAATAACGCTTACAGAAGCAAAAGAAGTGTGTCTCCGACCTCCTGAATCAAAAGGAGAAATACGGACAAGACGATGTACACCACTTTCATTTTTTAAGTAGCCATAAGCATAGTCACCTGTTATTTTAATCGTAGCACTTTTAAGACCCGCTTCTTCTCCTTTTTGTTCTTCAATTACTTCATAATGGAAATTATTTTTTTCGCAAAACATTTCATACATCCGAAGAAGCATAGAAGCCCAATCACAAGATTCGGTTCCCCCAGCTCCAGGGTGAATTTCTAAGTAGCATGGTAAATCATCATATTCGCCACCTAAAAGAGTATCTATCTCAAGTTCACTTACTTTTTCGGTCATTGATTCTAAATCAATACTAGAAAGTTCTTCATCTGTCATTAATTCGACTAACTCTAAAGTATCATTAACCTCTTCTTTGATAGTTTTAACAAGAGAAACTATTTTTTCTAATCTAGCAATATTCTTATTTATTTCATTAGCGTGATTAATATCTTGCCAGAAATCTTCTTTTGTCGTTTCTTCTTTTAAAGCAAATATTGTTTTTTCTTTTTCCTCTAAGTCAAAGAGACCTCCCAATAGTATCTATTTTAGCTTGTAAACCAAGTAAACTATCTTTGATTTCATTTCGATTCATAGCATTTCCTCTTTCTTTAGCTATTTTTAGTATATCACAACAAAAACTTTGTTCGCAACTATGGATGAATTTGAGTTTCGGTATTTTACCAAATAGAATACTTAGTTTTTGTACAATTCTGTAATTCTGGAGTTTTATTATTCTTTTTTATAAATTTAAGCATGCTAAAGCAGAACATCCATGATGTTCTTTTTAAAATCCTAAATTAGTTAAGCATTTAAAGTTTTAACTGTAATTGCCTATGCTTCAATCCTGTTTCTATTTTTTTGAATTCTTTTATTCCTTTATGAGTAAAAGCTAAAATATTTTTAATTTCTCTTGCAAATTGATTCATCCATATTATGACTTTTCCACGCAATGATTTGCTTTCTTCAATTATTTTGATATTTAATAATTTTGAATTTATTTCTTCTGCCAACTGATTAATATGTCCTAAATATATCGTTAAAAATAAATTAAAATTATTCACCCCTTTTAATGTCCTAAGTCTTATATTTTCAAAATCATATATTTGCTTTTTTGCTCTAAAATATTCTTCTATTCGCCATCTTAAAAAATATAATCGTACAATTTTTATAACATCATCTTTTAATAAATAATAAACTTTTTTCTTTCAAGAAAACTAATTGAATTTTTACTTCTATGTATGCTATCATTAAGGTAAGAATGGAGGATAATTATGTTACCAAGAGAAATTTATTTAAATCAAATTCGTACTTTTTATCATTTTATTGACATTAAAATGTTAAAAGGCTTAAAAAGATGTGGAAAATCTACTTTACTAAAACTTATTAAAGAGGAATTACTCTGTCAAAACATTGACAAAAGTCATCTTATTTACATTGATACGGAAAAAGTAAGTTCTAATTTTGACTTAAAAGAAGAAGTTTTTAAAAATATCAAAGATGAAAACACATATTATCTTTTCATTGATGAAATTCAAAACATTTCTAATAGTGTCAATGTTTTAAAAGATTTTTTAAAAACTAACGTTTTATCTATTTTTGTTACAACTTCCGTAAAAAATGAATTGATAGATAAACTTTTGACTGATTTACAACCATATATTCATCTTTTTAATATTGAAGCCATATCTTTTAATGAAATCATTAATCTAAAACAAACCACTAATAAACAATTAATAGAACAAGAATTTAACACCTATCTTTTATGGGGAGGTTTACCTCATAAATTTAAACTTCAAAATAAAGAAGAAATAGAAACCTATTTAAAAGATACCTTTGAAGCTATTATCTTTGACGAAATTATTAAAAAAAATTCTATCAAAGACATTAATTTACTTTTAACTGTTTTAGATTATTTAATTGCAAACACCAGCCAAATGTTTTCTGCCACTGAAATCATAAATTTCTTTAAGGAAAAGAACATTGCTATTTCTTCTAAAACTATTTATGAATGTTTAAAATATGCGGAAGAAGTTCAATTTCTTATTAAAGTACCAACTTACGATATTGAAAGAAATAAGACTTTACAAAGAAGAAATCGTTATTATTTAAGTGATTTAGGTCTCAACACCATTTTTAATAAACAAAAAAAGACTAACTATGTAGCCCTTTTAAAAAATATTGTTTATAACGAACTTATTATTTTTGGATACGATGTTATAACCGGTATGATTCAAAATGAAACCATTGATTTTGTAGCCAGTAAATATGGTGAAAAAATGTACATTCAAGTTGAATTTTTACTTTCCCAAGCTGAAAATTCTCAAAAAAAAATAAACACATTACAAAAGATAACAGATGATTGTCCCAAATATATTTTATCAATGGATCGAAATAATTACTCAACAGATAATATTATTCATGAAAATATCATTTATTGGTTACTAAAAAGAAAAATTTAAAGCATTGTATATTTCATGTACTATGGGAGGAAAGGTAATATGATGACAGAAAGACAAAAATTTTTATTAAAAGAAGAACTTAAATTTGAAAAGTGTGGCGAATTTACCATGACAAGAGAAGAGGAAATTGAAGCTCTTAAAACACTAATACATTGTATAAAAGTTACTGAGAAGATAACAGATGAAGAATGCAAAGAAATGTTTGAAAGAGAGTCAGAAAAAATAAACAAAAGATATAACTATAATGCGACAGAAAGTACAGGCAAGAGTAGTCAGAAATAATGACTACTTTTTTCATATCATTTAAAGGTACCGCAGTGTAGAAAAAATTTCTATTTTGTGGTGCTTTTTGAATGCACTGTATTTCTCTAACTTGCTAAGTTATAAATACAATTAACACTGGGAGTCAATACCATTTGAGATGACACAGAACTAAAACTAGAAGGAACTGGAACTTTAAAAGTCGATAGTTTTAATACCATTTAGGATGACACAGAACTAAAACAAATCCATAACAAACTGTATAATTTCCGGTGTTTTAATACCATTTAGGATGACACAGAACTAAAACAAAAGTCTTAATTGTTCTTCAATGATTGGTGTTTTAATACCATTTAGGATGACACAGAACTAAAACTTTTCCATTTTAATTATAATTGCTCCCTTAGTTTTAATACCATTTAGGATGACACAGAACTAAAACACGGCGACCTATACTTTTACGAAAACGATAGTTTTAATACCATTTAGGATGACACAGAACTAAAACAAATTCCTCAAAACTTTCAATAAAAGTGCCGTTTTAATACCATTTAGGATGACACAGAACTAAAACATAAGGTTTTTTACATCTCGGACAAATTTTGTTTTAATACCATTTAGGATGACACAGAACTAAAACAATGCTAATATTGATAAACTATATACCATTGTTTTAATACCATTTAGGATGACACAGAACTAAAACTGGTTTTAAAAGACAAAGAAGGCAACACAGGTTTTAATACCATTTAGGATGACACAGAACTAAAACTAACGGTTCTAAAGTACAATTACTTAGTGGGTTTTAATACCATTTAGGATGACACAGAACTAAAACTGGCGAGGGGTAAAACGCTAGAAAGGATAAGTTTTAATACCATTTAGGATGACACAGAACTAAAACAATGATACTTTGAATCGTAGCCCTGTAGTAGTTTTAATACCATTTAGGATGACACAGAACTAAAACATAGCTTTATTTATTTTATTATCCAACTCAGTTTTAATACCATTTAGGATGACACAGAACTAAAACCATATTTGATTACAATAGCATTAGGATTTGTTTTAATACCATTTAGGATGACACAGAACTAAAACATAAATACTATCTTAGAAAGAAACATCACTGTTTTAATACCATTTAGGATGACACAGAACTAAAACATTACACATATGTAAACCACTAAAATAATGGTTTTAATACCATTTAGGATGACACAGAACTAAAACAGGTTGTGGAGGTTGTGATTTTAGAATAATGTTTTAATACCATTTAGGATGACACAGAACTAAAACCAAAACCATACTTAATAACGCCGTTTTCTTGTTTTAATACCATTTAGGATGACACAGAACTAAAACTAACGGTTCTAAAGTACAATTACTTAGTGGGTTTTAATACCATTTAGGATGACACAGAACTAAAACTGGCGAGGGGTAAAACGCTAGAAAGGATAAGTTTTAATACCATTTAGGATGACACAGAACTAAAACAATGATACTTTGAATCGTAGCCCTGTAGTAGTTTTAATACCATTTAGGATGACACAGAACTAAAACATAGCTTTATTTATTTTATTATCCAACTCAGTTTTAATACCATTTAGGATGACACAGAACTAAAACCATATTTGATTACAATAGCATTAGGATTTGTTTTAATACCATTTAGGATGACACAGAACTAAAACATAAATACTATCTTAGAAAGAAACATCACTGTTTTAATACCATTTAGGATGACACAGAACTAAAACATTACACATATGTAAACCACTAAAATAATGGTTTTAATACCATTTAGGATGACACAGAACTAAAACAGGTTGTGGAGGTTGTGATTTTAGAATAATGTTTTAATACCATTTAGGATGACACAGAACTAAAACAATTGACAATATGGTTGTTCTTCAATTATTGTTTTAATACCATTTAGGATGACACAGAACTAAAACCTCTAGGTGGATTCTATGAGTAAACCGATGAGTTTTAATACCATTTAGGATGACACAGAACTAAAACTCAAATTAATCCTGTGTCCTAATATCCATAGAACAATATTAGTCCAAATGGTATTCATGTCATCTGATTAAATTATAACACAAACTCATCCAAATTTTCATCAATAATATGCTTCTTTTCATAATTGAGGCATACTCCGTAACTTTGAGAATCAATAAGAAAAATAATAACTTCGTTATAAATAGAATACTTATATAATTCACTTAATTCATCCTTAGATAAATACTGTTTCAAGTTAACAAAAATGAGTAAATTGTTTAATTTTAATGCTTTTTCTAAATCTATTAATAATAGTAAATTATCAAGCAGGTCTTCTTTATTATCAATGGATATTTTCATTAATTTATTTAAGTTATCAACACTAAATTCACTTTCTATCCTAAGAGGGATTTCAGCATCATTTAAAATTTTACTATACTGTTTAACCATTTTATTATAAAGAGCAACAAGACTACTTTTATCATCATCACTTATATTTGCTGACACATATTTAGAAATATCATTAACATATTTCTTAGAATCAAATTGAAAGTCAAAAAAATCAACATATATTCTTAATTTATTTGACATATTAATTTCTTTTTCATTTTCAAAAAAATGAGCATCCTCTGTTATGTTACTAAAACTAATATAATACAAATCTTTAATAAATCGATAAAAATATTTTTTATTTTCAATTTCTAAAACATTAATAAATTCTTTATTAAAGACTATCGTATTATCAAAATATTTAACATTTAAATTCATAAAATAACCAACCTATCTTCATTATTTACAATTTTACTTTGGCCTTGACCAATAATATACTCGATTTTAGAATATTGCTGTTCCGTTATAGTTAAAACCTGTATTAAGCCTTTCTTAGGTGCATTCTTTTTTAAACGTTTCATAAGTAAATCAGATTGATTATTATTTAATACTAACTTTGAATATACAGATTCTTGCATCATAATAAATCCTTCGTTTAAAAGATATTTTCTAAACTTATTATAATTTCTTTTATCACTCGAATATACATTTGGTAAATCAAAAAACACTATTGTCCGCACAACTCTATCCCTCATAATATATAAAATCCCTATATTCTTCGTCACCATTCATAATATTTAAAGTATTTTTAACATACATGCTTAATATATCTTTTAAAGTATAAGTCTTATTTTGGTATTTAAATGTTGTATTGAAAATATTAATAATGTCCATTTTATAGTTTGTATTAAATTCTCTAGCTTGGTTATAATATACAAAATTATCAATGATAACTCGAAACGGCTCCATTAAATCACAGCTTAAATTAAACTCATTAAATTCATTTTTGTGATGAATTCCCAATTGAGTTAAAAACCCGTTAACAATAACTTCTTTATTAATAGTTGACAATAAAACAGAATAGCCATAATTTAAAGCACTATTTATTACATTGTTATCATCTCTAGAAAAACTCTTACCAAATAAACAGTTAAAGTATACTTTAGCTGCATGGCCCTCTCTATTAGTTTTGTCACCTATTGTTACCTCATCAACATAACTTAAAACTAACTCGTATTTGTCATCATGAAGTTTTTTTAAAAACAAGGCTTGGTTGGTTATTTTATTTTTAACAATTTTCGCCCATAATTCATTTTTCTTTTTCTCTGACCAATTAATTTGTTTCTTTATTATTTTGCTTGAATTATGTCTTGAGTAATAAGGCTTAAGTTCACCAAAAGGATTATGATTTTCATCGCAAAAAATGATATTAATTTTGGCGTCAGCAAGTTCTCTTAAAAGATAGGCAGAAATAGATACCGATACAGAATCAACCACTATCGTATCTATTTCCGATAAATGAACATATTTTTCATCATTATCCCTTTTAACTACTAAATATCTGTTTTTATAACTTATTTTAGATTGTCTAGATATTACTACTGTTCGAAAACTCATTTATCACCTGAAAAATCAACTACTTTTTGATATAAACCTGTTACAGAAGTAAAAATAAAAATTGGATTAGCTATATTAATATCACCTAATCTACCAATATCTTTGTTATAGCTCAAATCTTTAAAATTTTCAGTAGAACTTACACATTTATATATTGATAATACTTTTTTTATAAGAATAGCAAGTTGCTCAAAAGACATATTTTGTACATCAAGATTAATTTCAAGTTCTGATATTTTTCCTTCAAATAAAGGATAATCTTTTTTGCAATTAAACAAATAATTTACAAAAGAAATAGCAGCCTGAATATCTTCTGAAGTAATATTGTCATAATTACGCTTGTAAACCTTTCTTAAAAGTTCTTTATATTTTTTCATAAAAGCCTTCGATATTTTCAACTGACATGCATTTGATAATTCACAATTTTTATGGGCGACACTGTATCCTTTAATATAACATTTTTGCTCTTTATGTAAAACTAATGTTTCGAATGGAATTTTATCCTTTATTATTTCAAAAGTGTCATTATCCTTTAATTTCAAGTGCTCTTTTATAAAAATAGCTTTTATATTTGCATTTTTATTTTCTTCACAGGCTATATATATTGGAATGCCAATCAATTTTGTTTTATCATTATATTTTACAAAAACTAAATAAGAAGGCTTAACGCTACTGAAGCCACCATAGATATTAGCTGGCATGTTTTTATTTATAGAAATATTGCCTTTTCCCTTTTTTAAAGGATTTTGATCATAAAATTCTCCTGTTCTGATTTCAGACTTTCTACTAACTAATATATCATTACGATATAGGGTATTTTCAACAAGTTCATTAAATGCTTTTGCGTCAAAAATTAATTCTCCAGTTTCTGAATTGCATAGATTAGGCGAAATTATAGCAAAATCATTTTGATATTTTTCATCTAAACTATTTACAACAATTCCTGAACATAATGTTTGATAATCTTTATCTTCTTTTAATTTATCATTGAATTCTTTGACAAGACCATAATTCAAATTATAATGCATGTATTTTTCCTGATAATTACCTAAGACAGCAGCAAGATAAGCATCATGAGCATGATGGTAATCATTTAAATCTCTAAATTTATATAGTTTATATCTTTCTCTATAACTATGAGAAATATCTGCCTTATAATAAACAACATTTGTTTCTGGATAGTAACTTTGTAAAATATGACCAACATGTTTTGTTATTTGTCTTGTTTCAACGAGCTGTCTATTAATAAATCCTTTGATATCTTCTTCAGAATATTCTCTTCTAGTCAATCGATAAAGTTTTTTATTAGATAGCAATTTGTTGTCATTTAAACGTTTCCAGAAAGTATTACAATTATCTCTGATTACTCTCTTTAAAACCAAATCCGCTCCCTTATTTTGATTACATTCACGGCAAACTAATGCTCTATTATCCCATGAATTATCTTTAACAAGTGTCCTTGGCAAAATGTGATCTATTTCGTAAGTACTATCATTCAAGCCCAATTTCTCAATTTCAATAGGTTTCATACAATACAGACATTTGCCTTCTTGTAGATAATATAAAAACAACTTATCTGTATCAATTTTTTCTGCTTTTTTTAATTTAGAATCTAAATTTTTATAGTATAAAGCATATACAGATTTATTCTCCTTCTTTATTTTCTCATACAAATTTTGCAAGTATTTCTTACGGTCATCTTTTCTTACTTTCTTCTCATTACCACGGGCCATTTCAATCATAATATTTTTAGGAGCATCGCCCATATATTGAACAAGTTCTTGAACCACTTTTAAGGCTTGATAAATACCTCTTTTATTAGCCGGTGAAGTAGCTAGTTTAGAAACAACATCATAAGATAATTCTTCTTGTTCAGACACTTTATTTTCTTTAGCAATAAGCCGGTCAAATTTATATTCGTCATCATTTATAATTTGCATAAAGTTTTTATCCGTTTCAGCCATTAAATCAATAATAGATTTAGGTAAATTCGTTTCTTTATCTTTTATTGTTAAACCAACTAATAACTTTTTAGATAATCTTCCCCATCCTTTATATTTTTTTGCCAAAACACTTTTAACTTGTGCACTCGATAATTCGGGATAGGCATCTATAACTTTTCTTTTTAGAATATCCTTATCTTCAAAAATAGTTATCCACCTTATAATTTCTTCGGCATCGTCTTTCGTATAATCTGTTCCCTTAAAAATACCATCTTCGCCAAAGAAATCATAATAAGATTGCATATTGTTGGCAAACTTGCCATCAGCAGAATAGCCCGTTATCTTTAACTCATCTGAATAAAAATCATAACCGAGTTCATTTTGTAAAAATTCCCGAAATTTCTTATCTGTAATACTGCCACTTGTTTGCTTAAATAGTTTTTCTATAATTATATTTTGTTGTTCTACTGGAATTTTTTCAGCATAAGAACCATTGTTTATTCTAATTTGCTTTAGTTCGTTTAAAACTTTAAAACGATTATACAAAAGAGAACAATTAGGTAAGGCACATTCATCTAACAAATAAGTACAATGTGAAATCATTCGCAGAATAAATTTTTCTGCCGTTCTTTCTTTGTCGATGACTTCATCAAAATTATATGGTGTTATTTTACCGTCTGATCTACGAATAAGCCAAGCATTATCCGATTTTTTTCTCGAAACAAGGGGACCTACATAATAAGGAATTCGAAAATCATATAGTTTGACAATTTTGTATTCTTCGCCAATCTTGTTCAATAAAAAGGGATAATATACACCTTGATTTTCAATAATTTTCACAAGCTCTTGTCTGTTTAAACCATAAGGAAATATCCCGTTTTCCGTGCTTGTAATGCGGGGTAAAATTTCATCATTTAAAAGACGTCTATTAAAATCGGCATCTTCTATCACCATATTGTTTTTTTCTAAACAGTTGTTTAATTCTTTACAAAAATCATTAGCTGTTAAATGGTTATGAATATACTGTTCATAAAGACAGGCTTTTGAATCATTTTTTCGTGTTTTAAAGAACTTATTATAAATATCGCGATTTTGTTTCAAAGTTTCTTTTATAAGTGCTAAATCTTTTTGATGTATATCATATCTTTCAATCATTAATCCTGATAAAGAGATCTGTTTACTGTTCTTAAAGATTTTCTTCAATGAAATTTCATCATATAATTCTTTGACTTCCTCAAGTAACTCAATGGCATAATCTGACAACTTTTCAATTTTGTCACTCTTATCTTCGTAATCCGTACTTTCAAAATTAATTTCTAATTTTTCATCAAGTTCCATGTTGAATAACTTACCAACATTAAATTTTTTACCTACTAAAGCATTTGATAATTCATTGGCAAAATTGACGGGAAATTCTTTAGATTTAAAATATTCTTTTAATTTTTTAGTAATATCATTTTTTGTTTCCTCGTTTAAACAATTTAGTATTTCTTGATAATTAATCGCGTCAAGACTATCCTCATTAATTTCTAAAATATCACAATAATTTCTAATATTTTCAAAAACTTCTTCCAATTTAGAAGTTATATCAATACTTTCCGTATTAAAGCTTTTTCCACCATAATTAAAATTACCACGGTACTTAATAATGTGATGAAGTGCTAAATAAACAAGACGAATATCTTTTTGCTCTTTACTATTCATTAAATCATATCTTAGGTGGTAAATAGTTTTATAATTTTCATCAAATTTGGTAATGCTTGTTGGCGCAACTTTTATTTTAATAGTTTTATTAATCTTATCTTTTTCTAAATTATATTTTGTTTCGGCTAACTTTTGATAAAAATCTTTATCTACCTTATTTATTTCTTCTTTAAATTCTTCTTGTAAAAGGCGAATCCTTTCTCTTCTTCTTTCATAACGGCGTCTTACCCCACGTTTTTTTCTTCTGTCTTCAGCCGTTTGGGCTTCATCGAAAAGCCGTACACCCCATAAAGATTTTCTCTTTTTCTTCATTATCTCATTTGTTTGGTCATCTATAATAGCCCATCCAACCGATGTAGTACCTATATCCAGACCTATGTTGTAATTTTTCATTGACTACCCTTCCTAACTTTGATATTATTATATTGTCTTAATACCATTTAAGATGACATAGAAAGTTAAAATAAGGTTTTACCTTGAATGTTTTGTACCGCCGTTTAGCGGCTTTTTTTGACCTTCTTTGCCATCCTTAGCCTGATTATAACATTTTAATCCACATCTCTCAACCTATTATTACATATAAAAAAACGAGATTTTTCTCGCTTTTAACATTTATTTTAATTAATCTATCTTTACTTCAAAAGGACTATTTGCCGTCCCTATTCCTCCACTTATTTGAGTATCAGCCGAAAGATTGATGACAGCACGAACACCAAGGCCATTCGTCACGTGATAGCCACTGTGTGCGTAACCAGCACTGCTCAAAAGGAAACCATACGCCGCCTGTGCCAAAACAGTGAAATAGCTCGGAGACAAAGTCCAATATGAATATGTATTGTAAGTATAGGCTGATTTATTAATATAACCATCTGCAAAACCAGAAAGCATTAATTCATCAACCGTGATTAAACCTACAGGATAGGTTAATGATTTATTTCCTTTTTCGCTCGTACTTAAGGTAAATAAGTCATTTGTTTGAGCACATTTTAAAGTAGGTACCTTGGTTTGATAATATCTTTTATAGGCATTGTACGTCGTGTTTGTTCCTGTTTCAGAATAGCCATTTCCTGAATAGTAACTTCTGTCATTACAAAAACCTGCATCGACAACAACTGATTCATTTTTCGTTCCTGAAATATTGGTTTTATACCAATCATCTAAAACGGTCTTAATGTTGCTATCTTGTTCATTCGCTACCGTTTTTTCGTAGCTTTCATTTAAAGTATTACCATACATAAATCCGTTATACGCAGGATTAGATTTTTTTGTATTAAAGGCTACACCTGACTTATTAAATACTTCTGTGCCCGTAGCATTTGCTTTTGTACCGGCATATAAAAGCCTAACACTGCCATCGCCATTGATTCTTATAATCCGCCAATAAGCATCTGCATATTTTACATAATTATTGTTTACTGATCCACGATAATAATAACTGACACCATTATCGTCATCTATTTGATAAAGACCTTTATCCGATTTATCACTTTCTCTTTCTGTCTGGTTCATGGCATATCCTTTTAAATTATATCTACGCCATTTAATGGAAGTACCACCAGAACCATTTGAAGAACCATCTGTATAAGTGGCACTTGTCAGTTCATAAATCGTTGAACAATTTGTGGAATTCTTCCACATACTAATAACATCCGTCGAACCGGTATTATACCCAGCACTACAAAAATAGTATTTTGTATCACCACCATATGTCAAAGTTGTTGGATCAAGTTGACTCACATTGGTAATGTCATATTTTCCTGTTTCTGAATTAAATGTATAACTCGTTCCAATATTTAATAAAACAGAAGAACTGGTTAAATTTTTAAAACGAGCGTCCGTATCTTTCAATGCTACTAAATCAGGATGTGGCATCGTCGAGGTGATATTACTTAAAGTTGTTCCTTTATTCTCATTCCAAATAAGAATAGGTGCCGTTTTACTAAAATCAACGGCTTGTTTAGAAGCTATTTTTTCCTTTGATATTTCTGGTGTCGTTTGATATTCACTAGCTAAAATAGCATCGGCTAAAGTCGTATAACCTTGCTCTGTTGGACTATAATTACTTACTGAACCAACAACAATGACTTTAGATACAAAAAGTGCATTCATTGCATCCGTATCATCCATCGTGACATCTTCGGACATCCATAATCTTAAGTTATATTCTACACTATCACCAGCACCTAGGGCACCTTTTGCTAAAACTTTAGAGGAAACAGAACCATCTATTGTTGTTTTTCCTTCTTCTAAATCACTTAATTTTGTAACTTTTTCATTATTTAACATGGAATTAATGTATTTGATCGGCATAGTATTGCCATCTAACATTTCTAAGTTTACTGTGTAACTTGCAAATAGATCACAAGTATTCGTTATAGTAAAACTATAAGGGGTTAATTTTTTACCTTCTTCATCCAATATGGGATAGGCATTTGTTAAATTTATATTATTTTTCTCATTTGATAAAGATAAACTAAAACAGCTAGTCGCTACTTTATTTACTCCTGTTTGACTATAAGTCAAAATCCAATAGGCATAAGAGATACCTATCGTTCCTAAAAAGACAAATAAAATTCCTAACGTTATAAGAATCTTCTTTTTTTGATGACCCTCTTTGGTCATCTTTTTTCCCCTCATTAATTTCACACTCCCATATTACAAAAGACATCAATTTTATGATAATATCTTTTTATCTTTCTATCTTTATCAATTGTATCAGATTGATAGTTTAAAGTCTATATTTCATTTTTAAAGAATTTAACACTTCTATTGTGATTTAAAATAATGATCCACATTTCGCACTTTTTAACAAAAAACTTAACAAAACAAAAAATAATTTTAGAACATAGACAAAAATGAAAATACTTGATATCCTAAGAATATAAAAATCACAAAAAAATAATATAGTTTGAATTTTTAAGGGAAAGTAGGAATAACATGGAAACAATATATATTACCAATACAAAAAAATCTTTATTATACAATCTAGGACAAGTTTCATCTTTGACACCCTATAAAGTTTATACACCCAAAGAATTCTTACAAACATTTCCTTATTCTTACACAGAAAAAGCACTTGATTTTATTATAAGTGAAGAAC
Source organism: uncultured Bacilli bacterium (assembly GCA_934101275.1). Classification (GTDB taxonomy): domain Bacteria; phylum Bacillota_I; class Bacilli_A; order RF39; family UBA660; genus Ventrenecus. The sequence continues at coordinate 13,797 of CAKOQM010000002.1, read as the reverse complement.
AGGTTATCCTAGAGGTCGCCGAAAAATACTTAGATAATATAATTTTATTTCCTTTAGAAAAAATAAATAATGAAAAGGGAATATATCTTAAAAATTTAAAAGAAAAACTTATTGAAAATAATCTTTTAACAGAAAATAGACTCCAAAAAGAAAAATATAAACATGTGATTTTTAAAATAGATGAATATGTTTGTAGTAAAGAGCTATTACAGTTATTAAAGGGCTATCATATTGAGATTATACCAAATAACAAAAATACTTTTGAGCCAAAAGTTTACATTCTAAATACTATCGAAGAAGAAATTGCCTTTGTTTTTGAAAAAATTATTTTACTTTTACAAAAAGGAATTTCACCTCAAAACATTTATGTCACAAATGTTTCTGAAGAATATTTAGATACGTTAAAAAGAGTAGCCAAACAGATGCACGTTCTTTTAAATTTGCCAGCTAAAACCACTTTATTTGAAACACGAATTGGCGGTTATTTTTATAAAAATTTGGTTTTAGGAATTCCTGAATCCCTAAATAAAACGTCAGAAATACTAAAAAATGCCGATGATAAGGATATTTATAATGAGATTGTAACTATAGTAAATAAATATTTACTCTTTAATAATAAAGAAGAATTTATAAAAAGAGATTTAAAAAGAAAGACATTAAAAGTTCCAACTTATAAAAATGGTCTTAAAATTGTTAATTTTAAAAATCAACTGTTTAAAGAAAACGATTATCTTTTCTTTCTTTCTTGTAATTCAGATTCAATCCCTAAGTTTTACAAAGATGAAGATTATTTTAATGATGCTGTAAAAAAAGAAATCGGTTTTGATACCGCGACGGATAAAAACAAAAGAGAAAAAAAGTACATGACAGATTTTTTAACAAGCTATCCTAATCTAACCCTTACTTTAAAAAGAAATAACTTAAAAAAAGAGGTTTATCCTTCATCATTACTAGAAAATTTAAAAATTCAAGAAGGTGTTTTATGTTACAATATTTCTTCGGAATACAACGAGTATATTCTAGGAAAATTAATGGATAATTTCACAAAATTTGGCACGGTAGATGATACTTTTACTAAACTCAGCTCTAATTATTTGATTTCCTATCAAACATATCAAAATGAATATCAAAAAATTGATAAAGAAAAACTTTATAAATTTTTAAAAAATAAAATAACCTTATCTTATACCAAAATTAAAGACTTTCTCGCCTGTCCCTTTTCTTATTATTTAAAATATATTTTAAAGTTATCCCCTTATGAAGAAACCTTTAATACTGTCATTGGTACTATTTTTCATAAAATATTAGAAAGAAAAGATGAAGAAGAGTTTGACTATGACTATGTTTTTGAAAAAATAACCCAAGATTACGATTTTAGTCCGAAAGAAAAAATGATTTTAGGAAACCTAAAAGAAGAATTTCGAAACACTTTAAATCTCTTACAAGAAAGAGAAAAATTTACGGAGCTAAAAGAAAAAGAATTTGAAAAAGAGATAACCTTTTCTATAAAAGATAAGTTAGATATTTCTTTTGATGGTAAAATTGATGCCATATATTATAATGATGAAAACAAAGTTTTTAAAATTATTGATTATAAATCCGGTATGCCTTTTTTGGATGCCTCTATCATGCCACACGGTTTTTCTTTACAACTTCCTTGTTATCTTTATCTTTTAAAAAAGGATGAAAATTTTAAAGATTACACCTGTGGAGGATTCTACTTACAACCTTTGTTTATTGATAAACAAAAGTGTGAAAATAAAGTAGATTATGAAATAACAAAGAAAAAGGCCTTAAAAGCTGTGGGCTACTCAACCAGTAATCTTAATATCTTAGGTATGGTGGATAGTAGCTACCCTAATTCTTGTCAAATAAAAAGTATGAAAACAACTCAAAGTGGAAATTTTTATACTTATACCAAAGTATTTAATCAAGAGGATTTGGACACTTTATTTAATCTTATCAATAATCTTATAAAGGATACTGTAAAGAAAGTTATAGATGCTGACTTTAAAATTGAACCAAAAATCTTAGATAATAAAGAAAATATATCCTGTCAGTTTTGTCCTTTTAAAGATATTTGTTTTACCAAAGACAAAGATAAAATATATATTAATTCGGATAAAAAATTTTTAAAGAAAGAGGTGGAAAGTAATGGCTTGGACGAATGAACAATTAAATGCCATTCATAAAGATGGTACCAATATTATTGTCTCCGCTGGGGCAGGTTCGGGTAAAACCGCGGTTTTATCTACTCGTGTTGTTGAAAAGATTAAAAAAGGCGTTCATATTAATGAACTGCTCATTTTAACTTTTACCAACGCTGCTGCTGGAGAAATGAAAGAAAGAATTAAAAAGAAAATTAAAGAACTTAATATGCCTGAAGAACTTGATTTACTAGAATCCTCTTATATCACAACATTTGATAGTTTTGCTTTATCGATTGTTAAAAAATATCATTATATTTTAAACATACCTAAAAATTTAACGATAACCGATAGCTCTATTTTAAACTTACAAAAAAAGAAAATTTTAGATGAGATATTTGATGCTTATTATGAAGAAAATAACAATCCTAAATTTATAAAACTTATCAAAGATTTTTGTTTTAAAGATGATAAAAATCTTAAAAAAAGCATTCTTTCTTTGGCCAATAAATTAGAAATTCGTACGGATAAAAATGAATATATGGTGTCTTATTTTGAAAAATATTATCAAGAAGATTCTCTAAAAGGGTATATTGAACTTTATAAAAATATTTTAAAAGAAAATATCGAAGCTTTATTTTTAGAAGTTGAATTACAAAGTAATTATTTTGAACAAGATTATGAAAAGAAAATTTTAGATAGCATAGCTATTTTAAAAGAAGAAAGTAGCCTTGATGAATTGTTGGCCAGGATAAATAATGTTAAAATCCCCAGTTCTCCGCGTAATAGCGAAGAAGAAACAAAAATAGCACGTAAGAAAATAAGTGATATTTTAAACGATTTAAAAAAATTATGTACTTATGGATATGAAGAAGAAATAATTAATGATATCAAAAAACCCAAAGTCTATTTAGAAATTATCTTTGAGATTTTAGAAAAATTCTTTAAACTACTTGAAGAATACAAAAATACCTTTTATTGTTACGATTTTAACGATATAGCCCAAATGTCTTTAAAGATATTAAAAGATAATCAAAATATAAGAGAAGAACTTAAATATTTTTTTAAAGAAATCATGGTGGATGAATATCAAGACACCTCAGACATTCAAGAAGAATTTATCAACCTAATTAGCAACCATAATGTGTATATGGTAGGTGACATAAAACAAAGTATTTACCGGTTTAGAAATGCCAATCCGTATATTTTCAAAAACAAATATGACAAATATAGTGAAGAAAAAGATGGGATTAAAATTGATTTATTAAAAAACTTTCGTTCTAGAAGTGAAGTATTAGATGACATTAATACGATTTTTAATCCTATCATGACAAATGATATTGGTAATGCCGAGTATACGGTTTCTCATCAAATGGTGTTTGGTAACACTTCATATATTGAAGAAGGATTAACAAGTCAAAAGTATCACATGAATATTCTAGAGTATGATTTAAAAGATAAAAATTTTAGTAAAGAAGAACTCGAATTTTTCGCGATTGCCCAAGATATAAAAGACAAAATAAAGCAAAAGTATTTAATTTTTGATAAAGATAAAAAAGAGCTTCATGAGGCTCAGTTTGATGATTTTTGTTTAATTTTAGACCGCAATTCGTCTTTTAATTTAGCTAAAAAGATATTTGAATATTTTAGTATCCCCCTTTGTCTTTATAAAGATGAAGTATTAAACGAAGATATCGATATTTATCTATTTAAAAATATTTTAACCCTTTTAATCGCGATGAAAGATAAAAATTATCAAGGAGATTTTAAGTATGCATTTACAAGTATCTTAAGAAGTTATTTATTTGAAACCAATGATAATGATATCTTTGATTATTTTAATGGTAAACCTTTTTATGATTCGTTACTATGGAAAAAATTGTATCCCTTAAGTCAAAATATAAATCATCTTTCTTTAAAAGAATTAACGGAACAAATTTTAAATTCTCTTGATTTTTATAGTAAAACAAGAATTAAAGGAAATGTTTTAGAAAGTGAAATTAGATTTCATACCATTTTAAATATTTCTGAAAACTTAAGTTTACTTTCCTATGATATTTACGATTTTAAAGATTATTTAACTGATCTTTTAGAATCGGACGAACTTATTAAATTTAATACAGGAACAAATAGTTCAAATGCCGTTAAAATTATGAATATTCATAAATCAAAGGGTCTTGAATTTCCTATTTGTTATTTCTGTGGTTTATATAAGACCTTTAGTAAAGAGGATTTAAAAGGAAATATTATTTATGATACATCTTTACCTATCTTTATTCCAGACAGAACAGACGGTATTAAAGAAAACATTTTAAAGCTTCTCATTCAAAATAAAATGGTAAGTGAAGATGTATCAGAAAAGATTAGGCTTTTTTATGTTGCTTTAACAAGGGCTAAAGAAAAAATGATTTTATTGTTGCCTAAATGTGAAGAAACGGAAGAATTAAAAGAAGATGGCATCGTTTATGAAAGCATCCGTAAGAAATATGACTCTTTTGCCAGCATGTTAAACTCTATTCCTAAAACGCTTAATTTTTACAAAAAAGAGATAGATATAAGTCATTTAAATTTATCTAAAGATTATTTATTAATTAAGGAAAACAAGAAAGAAATTCAGAAAAATGCGGAGAAAATTAGCCTTATTCCTTTTCATTTTCATAAAGAAGAAATTGTTCAAAACTCATTTTCAAAAAAAATTAATGAACTTCTTTCAAAAGAAGAAGAAAGAAATGTAGAACTTGGGCTTAAAGTTCATGAAACGTTTGAATGTATTGATTTTAAAAATTTCCAACCGGAGCTTATTGACAATTCCTTTATTCGTGAGCTAGCTATTCATTTATATCAAGAACCTATTTTTAAAGATGCCGATACAGCATTATTTTTCCAAGAGTACGAATTTATTTATGAAATAAACAACGAGGAAAAACATGGTATCATTGACTTAATGATTGAACATGAAGATTACATTGATATTGTGGATTATAAACTAAATGACATTACAGATGCCCATTATCTTGAACAAATAAATGGTTATAAAAACTACATTAGTTCCAAAACAAATAAACCTATTCACCTTTATTTATACAATATTCTAGGAAAAGAACTTGTCGAGATGTAAAAAAAGTCCAAATCAAATGGACTTTTTTTATAAGTTTTCTAAGAAATCAATGGCACGATTCTTAGTTAAAACAGCATCGGTACAATTTAAAATACCACATAAAACAAAATAGGCTCCGGCAAGTTCTGTAATAACGAGATTACTAAATGGATTAATAAGTATTAATATACCCATAAAGATCTCAAGTAAAGCACTTAGGACTAAAAATAACCAGCTTTTCTCTTCAATTAATTTTAAACGTATAGCAAAATCAATCTTAATAACAGCCATATATAACACACAGATCCCAATAAAAATAGTAATGATTTGAGTAAATGTAAAAGGATTAATAAGCGTTAAAAATCCTAGAACAATCCCTAACACACCATAAAGCAAATTAAATCTAAATAAAGGAATTTCTCTACGTTTTAAGTAAGTATAGATTAAAACACTACCTAAAACAATAATTAATAAACCGAAAATAATTCCTATAACCGTCACACTGACATCAGGATAAACCAAGAAGATAAGGCCTACAAGCGTTAAGCAAATAGATAAAGCAATATCCATCCACATAATTTTGCTAAACAAACGATCAATATCTGTCATTAACCGCTTTGTTCTTTTACGAAAAATATTTCTTAAAAATTGAAATTTTGGTTTGTTTTCTTTTTTTTCATCTAAATCATTATACATTTTAACACCTTCTTGAGCTTATTATAGCATATCACAACTTTTTTTGCATTTTTATTCATCAATATGAAAAGGAGTATTATTGAATTCTTTATCTATTAAAAATTCATGAATGATTTCTTCTTGATTTTCAACAGCCATTTCTTCAATACGGTCAACACGACATTTTTCACTAAGTAAAATGGCTTCAATTTTTCTAACAGCGTTTTCTACTTCATCATTGACAACCACATAATTATATTTATTAATTTCATTTAATTCATTATAAGCAACTTTAAAACGTTCAATAATTTGTTCATTACTTTCTTTACCACGTTCTTTAATTCTTCTTTTTACCTCACTCATACTTGGCGCCATAATGAAAATTAAAATCGTTTCAGGAAACATTTCTTTAATCTGTTTAGCACCTTGAACGTCAATTTCTAAAATAACATCTTTACCTTTGGCAAGTAATTCTTTTACTTCAGATTTTGGAGTACCATAATATTTACCATATTGAACTTTGGCATATTCTAAAAAGTCATTATTAGCAATTTTTTGTTCAAATTCTTCCGAACTAACAAAATAATAATCTTTACCATCGATTTCGCCTTCTCTTTTAGGACGAGAAGTATAGGAAATAGATAAAGATAAATTTTCGTTTCTCTTTAAAAGTTCTTTTACAACCGTTCCTTTACCGGCACAGGTGGTACCTGAAATAATAATAAGTTGTCCACTTTGTTTTTGTTTAATCATGAGTTTCATCCTTTGCTTTTTTTATTTTTTGATTTGGTTTATTAAATATTTTAGCTAATTCTCCATTAGAACGCATTTTCATATATTTTTTCTCATTAAGAGGTAAATCAAATTCGCCAATATATTCATAAATTCGGGGATTAAAACCAATTTTAAATTCATTAAGTCCTAAATAAGGATTTTCTTTAGAAAAATCTCCTGTTAAGCCATTTAATTCAGCATAATCATAATTTTTTTTGTAATACTTTAATATTTCATCATGTAAAAAATAATTAGCATCAAAAGATTTATATTTTTTATCATAACCACTTATTAAAATTTGAATACGATTTTGATATTTAATAACTAAAGCACCAGCAATATATATCTTATCTTTCTTTGTATTTAATTCGGTTGCTAATTTCACATCTTGCTTATAGTTTAATATTTTTCGATCTGAATCCATTTTCTTATTTAAATTACGTTGATTATTTTCCCTATTTAGTAAATTTACTAAACGATTATTTATTTCTAATTCTTTTTCATATAAAGATCTAGAATTCATTAAAAATTCTTCTGAATCAATACTAACTAAAAATAAATCAATCATATCATCTTTTTTAAATACATTATAATAATCTTTATAATAATATTCATTAATAGTTCGTTTATTTTTAATGAATTTTTGTAAAATATCAATTCCTGATTTTTCTGCTAATTCAATATGAAGGCCTTTATGATGTGCTCGTCTTATTTTATTACGAGTATTTTTTGAAACATTATCCATGCAATAATTTTTCAATGATACAACAGCACTAAAACGAGGCAAAATAGATTCAAAATATAGATTATCTTTTAATTTTTTAAAACCAGCATCTTCCATAATTTGTAAAATATCATAATTCCAATTATATGTTTTCAAACCATTTTCTTTGTCAATTTCACTAATGGCAACCTCTGGATTAATTTTAATGAAAATTACTTTTTTCTTTTTATAATAACTTTTCAAAAGTGTAGCAAATTCATTTACAACTTCTTGGTTAAAATAATCTAAGATAAAACCTTTAGGTGCATAACCATATTTGTAATTCATTTTTAAATTTTTGAAAAGAATTAAACTTGCGGCTTTTAATTGATTATATTCATTATACATCCCAATAAGTTCGTATTCATATCCGTTTTCTCCCATCAAAAGAGCGTAGTTAAAAGTTTGATAATGTGTTCCTAATGGACTGTTTCTAACAAAAGCATTGAATTCATCGATAGTTAATTCTCTTATGCTCATGGTATCACCCCTTTTAGTTGAAATTTATTATATCACAAATGTCTAAATTGTAAAGAGTTTTAAAATCACAAAAAAAGCACTGATATTCATCAGCACTTTTTAAAGTCGTATTATTCAACGATTTCAGATACAACTCCGGCACCAACAGTACGTCCACCTTCACGGATAGAGAATTTAGTACCTTTTTCTAATGCTACTGGAGCAATTAATTCAACAGTCATATCTACGTTATCACCAGGCATAACCATTTCAACACCTTCTGGTAACTCGATAACACCAGTTACGTCAGTAGTACGGAAATAGAATTGTGGTCTGTAATTTGAGAAGAATGGAGTATGACGTCCGCCTTCTTCTTTAGTTAATACGTAAACGCTAGCTTTGAATTTATGATGAGGTGTAACACTTCCTGGTTTAGCAAGAACTTGTCCACGTTCAACATCTTCACGAGCAATACCACGTAATAATACACCAGCATTGTCACCAGCTTGAGCAAAGTCAAGTGATTTTCTAAACATTTCAATACCTGTAACAACAGTTTTCTTAGTATCCTTTAATCCAACGATTTCAACTTCATCATTTAGATTTAATTGTCCACGTTCAACACGTCCTGTAACAACAGTACCACGTCCTGAAATAGTGAAGACATCTTCAATACTCATTAAGAATGGTTTATCTGTATCACGAACTGGATCTGGAATATATTCATCAACTGCAGCCATTAAATCACGAATAGATTGTTCAGCTTCAGGATCTCCTTCAAGAGCTTTTAATGCAGAACCACGGATTACTGGACATTCACTGTCATATCCATATTCGCCTAATAACTCACGAATTTCCATTTCTACTAAGTCTAATAATTCTGGATCATCTACTTGATCACATTTGTTCATGTAAACAACAATCTTAGGAACGCCAACTTGACGAGATAATAAGATATGTTCTCTTGTTTGAGGCATAGGACCATCTGCAGCAGAAACTACAAGGATAGCACCATCCATTTGAGCAGCACCAGTAATCATGTTTTTAACATAGTCAGCATGGCCTGGGCAGTCTACGTGAGCATAATGACGTTTTTCAGTTTGATACTCAACGTGAGAAGTATTAATTGTAATACCTCTTTCTCTTTCTTCTGGAGCTTTGTCGATATCTTCATATGCAACAAAGTTACCAAATAATTTAGTAATAGCAGCAGTTAATGTTGTTTTACCATGGTCAACGTGACCAATTGTACCAATATTAACATGCACTTTTGAACGATCAAATTTTTCTTTTGCCATAATATTTTTTTCTTCCTTTCATCTCTTCTATTTTATCTAATGCTTGAATTAAATTCAAGTATTATTTTTAGTTAGCACTATTTTTCTTAATGATTTCTTCAGAAATAGATTTTGGTACTTCTTCATAATGATCAAGTTCCATAACGAAGTTTCCACGACCTTGTGTATTACTACGTAAAGTAGTGGCATAACCAAACATTTCTGCAAGAGGAACCATTGCTGTGATTTGTAGTGCATTACCACGTGATTCTTGTCCTAGAGGACGACCACGACGGCTTGTTAAGTCACCCATTACATTACCCATGTATTCATCTGGTACAGTAACGCTTACTTTCATAATAGGTTCAAGTAAGACAGGTTTACATTTATTTTTAGCTTCTTTTAAAGCCATACTAGCAGCAATTTTGAAAGCCATTTCTGATGAGTCGACATCATGGTAAGAACCATCAAATAAAGTTGCTTTAACATCAACCATAGGATATCCAGCTAAAATACCGCCAGCCATTGCTTCTTGTAATCCTTTATCTGTTACTGGAATATATTCACGAGGAACAACACCACCAACGATAGCGTCAACAAATTCATAACCTTTGTCTTTGTTAGGTTCAAAACGTACCCAAACATGACCATATTGTCCACGTCCACCTGATTGTTTAATATATTTACCTTCACATTCAGCAGTTTGTGTTAATGTTTCACGGTAAGCAACTTGAGGACGACCAATATTAGCTTCGACGTTAAATTCACGTCTCATACGATCAACTAGGATATCTAAGTGTAATTCACCCATACCGCTAATGATTGTTTGACCAGTTTCTGCATCTGTTTTATATTTAAATGTTGGATCTTCTTCAGCTAATTTTTGTAAAGCTATTGCCATTTTTTCTTGATCAGCTTTTGATTTTGGTTCAATAGCTTCATCAATAACTGGTAATGGGAATTCCATACCTTTCATGATAACGGCATTTTTTTCATCACATAATGTGTCAGCTGTTGTTGTATTTTTAAGACCTACAGCAGCAGCAATTTCACCACAGTAAACTTCTGTAATTTCTTTACGAGTATTGGCATGCATTTGTAAAATACGTCCAATTCTTTCTTTAACGTCTTTTGTACTATTAAGTACATAAGAACCACTTGTCAATTTTCCAGAATATACACGGAAGAATGCAAGACGTCCAACGAATGGGTCTGTCATAATTTTAAATGCTAAAGCTGTGAATGGTTCAGAATCACTAGGATGACGTTTAACGTCTTCGCCAGTTTTTAAATCTGTACAATCAATAGCTTCAATATCTGTAGGTGCAGGTAAATAGTCAATAACAGCATCAAGCAATAATTTAACACCAATATTTCCTAAAGCTGTACCACATAATACTGGGAAGAATTTATTTTCAAGTGTACCAATACGGATACAATGTTTGATTTCTTCTAGAGTAAGTTCTTCACCATTTAAATATTTTTCCATCATAGCATCGTCAAATTCAACAACAGTTTCAATTAACTCATTGTGTTTTTGCATTGCCAAGTCTTTTAAGTTTTCAGGAATTTCGATTTCAACAGGACTTTCATCTTGTTTTCCATCATATTGATATGCTTTCATTGTAACTAAATCAATGATTCCATTGAAGTCACTTTCAGCACCGATAGGCCATTCGATTGGTTTGGTATCAACGCCTAAACGATCTTTAATAGTTCCTAATGAATATTCAAAGTCGGCACCCATTTTGTCCATTTTATTAGCAAAAATCATACGAGGAACTTTAAATTCATTAGCTTGACGCCAAACAGTTTCTGATTGTGGTTCGACACCAGCTTGGGCATCAATTAAACATACAGCACCATCTAATACACGTAAACTACGAGAAACTTCAACAGTGAAGTCTACGTGGCCCGGAGTATCGATGATATTGAAACGGTATCCTTTCCAATGAGCTGTTGTAGCAGCAGAAGTAATTGTGATACCTCTTTCTTTTTCTTGATCCATCCAGTCCATTTGTGATTCACCATCATGTGTTTCACCAATTTTATGAGTTACACCGGTATGGAATAAGATTCTTTCTGTACATGTTGTTTTTCCGGCATCAATGTGAGCCATAATACCAAGGTTTCTTACTTTGTCAATTGAGACATCTCTTGCCATAGTTCACTCTCCTACCATCTATAATGAGCAAATGCTTTATTTGCTTCGGCCATTTTGTGAGTATCCTCACGTTTTTTAACAGCACCACCAGTGCCATTAGAAGCATCGATAATTTCCATAGCTAATTTATAAGCCATACCTTTACCGCTTCTATTTTTAGCGTAATTAACAAGCCATCTTAATGCTAAAGCTTGTCCTCTTTCGTCACTAACTTCAATTGGAACTTGGTAATTACTTCCACCAACACGGCGAGATTTAACCTCTAATGCTGGAGTAATGTTTTCTAAAGCGCTTTGATATACTTCGATTGCAGGACGTCCTGTTTTTTCTTCAATAATATCAAAGGCTTCGTAAAGAATATTTTGAGCTGTACCTTTTTTACCATCTTGCATAATTTGGTTGATTAATTTTGTAACAACTTTAGAATTATAAATTGAATCTGGTAAAACGTCTCTTTTTTCTGCTCTTCTTTTACGCATTTTTATTTCCTCCTTCTATTATTTTGTTTTTGGTCTTTTTGTACCATATTTACTACGTCCTTGTTTACGATTTTGAACGCCTTGAGTATCAAGTGTTCCACGAACTACATGATAACGTACACCGATAAGGTCTTTAACACGTCCACCACGTACTAATACAACACTATGTTCTTGTAAGTTGTGTCCTTCACCTGGAATATAAGTATCAACTTCTCTTCCGTTTGAAAGTCTTACACGAGCATATTTACGTAATGCTGAGTTCGGTTTCTTTGGAGTTTTTGTACCTACACGAGTACAAACACCACGTTTTTGAGGACTTGATGTATTTGTTTGTTTTCTTTCAAGAGTATTATATCCAACATTTAATACTGGACTTTTACTTTTTCTTGTTTTCTTACCTCTACCTTTTTTTACGAGTTGGTTAATAGTAGCCATAACTTTCTCCTTTCCATTTACACACATCCTGGTGTATCAATTTTATTTTTAAATACGGTTTTACCGGAGTAAAACCACAATTTAAAATCATAAATATGATAGCATTTAACTTTTTAATCGTCAAGTTTTTTCTTATCTAAATTTTTCGTTTCATAATTACCACATTTGATATAGGCTTCATAATCAAAAAATTGTTCATCATTTTTAATATCTACATAACCTTGGCAAGTCTTATCTTTAACAACGTTAGTTTCAATGACATTCAGTTTTAATAATTCTGTGAGAGTTAAATGCATTTCTTCTTCAGGGTATAAGCCATCCTTTTCAATATAATTTTTAGTAGCTTCTTCTAATTTTGTTTCAAAGGCTTTATATTCTTTGGTTTCTTTTTTATATGAAATGGCAATAAGAGTTAAAGCTAAAACAAGAAGCATCATTATGATTCCCCAAATAATACTTATTTTATGCATTCTTTGTAAATTTATGTTTGTCATTAATAGCCTTTCGTTTCGTATGATTCACAACTAATATAGGCTTTATAAGATGAATTTTGCTTAGTAACATATCCTTCACAAGTATCATCTTCATTCGTCATTTTTGAAAGAGTAAGATAACCTCCATCAATTAATGTATCTGAATCAATAATTTCTTCATCTTCAAGTTCATTTTCTCTAGCATATTTTCTAGCTGCACTAAGTAAATTTCTTTCTATTGTTGCATATTTTTCATCTTTATTTTGACTGCTATTAGATGTATTTGAAGTATTATTACCATTTATATTCATATCTAAATCTTTATAAAGATTGTTTATCATAATAGCCGCTACAAAAACAGCTACCAAAATAACGCATGATAATAATATCATTTCTTTTAAGCCCCATCCTTTATTATTTAAATACATTTCTAAACACCTAATTTCTTTTCTAAATCATTCTTAACAAAAATAGCTCCAAAACCATAACCAGATTCGCCATTTTTAGCTTTATATTCATAATATTTATATCCAAAACTATTGCATGCATAGTAAGTTCCATCAGATAATTCTAAATTTTTTTCACTTAAACAAATTAGTGGTTTTTGGTTATTTTGAGCTTTAAAATAGTCAAAAGTAAGTAGTCCTATCCATAAAACAACTAATACTATTATCGCAATTTTTAATATATTAATGACGTTTATTTTCATAATATGCCTCATTCCTTGAAAATATTATAATGTATTTTCTTCTTTAAAACAACTTATTTAGAAAAATAAAAAAGGAGTGATTTACCCAAATTTAGTTATTATTTCTACTAATTTTTCAAAAAAAAGAAGCTAACTAGAAATTATTCATTTCCATTCAGCCTCTTAATTTAATTAAGCAAGTTCTACTTCAGCGCCAGCTTCTTCAAGTTGTGCTTTAATTTGGTTAGCTTCTTCAGTTGGAACGTTTTCTTTAACATTTCCACCATTGTCAGCTAAACCTTTAGCTTCAACAAGTCCTAATCCTGTAATTTCTTTTAATAATTTAATTACAGCAATCTTGTTTCC
>CAKOQM010000001.1 GCA_934101275.1 uncultured Bacilli bacterium | reverse complement strand
GCACAATTTGGTAGTGCACTTGGTTTGGGACCAAGGGGTCGCAGGTTCGAGTCCTGTCTTCTCGACCATTTTGTTTACAAACCTAGTTAATATCGAATGTATTAACTAAGTTTTTCATATTAGCCCTTAAAATGCCCTTAAGAAGCCCTTAAAGCATTCATCGCATTGATTGCTTCAACGGCTTTTAGGTCATCATTAGGTAACATATGAGAATAGATACCCAGTGTCATATTTGGGTCGGAGTGTCCTAATCTGTTTTGAACGACTGTTATAGGAACTCCTCTAGAAATTAATAAGGATGCATGACTATGTCGAAAGTCGTGTATTCTTATTTTTTTTACCTCAGCTTTTTCTATGTACTGGTTTTTCTTTCTCTCAATTGTCGATGGCGATAATGGTGTTAAATCGCCAAAGATAAACCATGAATTTTTAAACTCCATTTTTGTTTCGCAATATTTCTTATATTCAAGCAATTCATTTTTTAAATTATCGTCAATGAGAATGTTTCTTGTTGACGATTTTGTTTTTGGTGGTGTAATTGCTCTTACACCGTCAATTAGTTCTTTAGATATAGTTTTACACACACTAATGTAATTACCGTTTAAATCGTCCCAATTTAGGGCTAAACACTCACCTAATCGCATACCTGTGTAATATAACGTTTCAAATAGTAATTTATACAAATTATTGTCGACTACTTTGATAAATTTTTGATATTCTGAATAGTCCCAAAAGTTAACATTTTTTTGATAGTCCTTTGATTTAGAAAAATTACTAACTTTACTAGCTATATTTTCTTTTAAACCATAGAATTTGACTGCGTGGTTTAAAAGTGTAACCATTGCGCCATGCAGGTTCTTTTTGTAGCTATATGTATAATTTTTTTCTTCGATCTTTGTTTGCCAATCAATATAATCTTGAGCTGATATTTTAGAAATATCATTAAATGATTTGAAATAAGGTAATAAATGTGTTTCAATTCTATTTGTTATACAGCGATATGAGTTACGTTTTTGCTTTACTTTCATGTACTTTTTATAATTTTCTACCAATTCGGTAAAAGAAATTATCATTGTGTGTTCTTCTTGTTCCTTTTTATTCTGTAAATATCTTTCGTTTTCTAAAATCATCTGTACCTCTGCATTACTTGCTTCACGCTTGGTTTTAAAACCGTTTTTCTGCTTCTGTACTTTTGTTCCATCTGATTGCGTTAGATAAACACGGAAATAAAAGGTATTATTTTTGCTATTTTTATAAATTGCCATATTATTTTAATCCTATTTTATTATTTTGCTCTAAAGTGGCCATTTCAATTATGTATTTAATATCTAAGCCAAGATATTCAATCACTTCTTTAGTGCTTACCACTTTATTTTTACATAGTGGTAATGCGTAACCTTTTGCCAATGTTTTTTCGGCAACTTTATCACGTATTTTTCTAGCAGTATCTTTACCGCAGTTTACAAGCTTTTGAATATCTTTAGAGGTAAGCCACACTTTGTTTAAAATGTTATATGTTTCGTAATAGGACAATCTTTCATCTCCTTTCTGGCTGTTTTCTAATTTTGTTAACGTTTATCGCAAGGTAGGTTTTAGTTTACCTACAACTCCCGTACCAATAGGGTTAGCCTTTGTGCCTTGTACTTTTTTACGAGCTGGCAGATATCGGCGATTTCCAACTCGAATAAATTTTCAAAGAACAATGACAATAATTAAATTGTCGATAATAATATATCACTATATGTTACAACTGTCAACATAGTAATATACATTTTTGTTGCTTTTTGTAACATAATGTGTTACACTTGGGATATCTAAGCCGAAAAGGATGTGATTATTACTATGAAAAATACTAATGATTTAGGCGAATATATAAAAAAAACTCGTGAGAATTTAGGATTGTCTCAACGAGAATTGGCAAAACTTGCTAATATAAATAATGCTGAAATATCAAGATTAGAAGCTGGAAAACGTCAAAAACCAAATGTATTAATTTTAAAAGCAATTGCTGAAGCTTTAAATTTAAGTTTGGCTGGTCTAATGAAACGTGCTGGATATGACGATACTGCAATCAATTGGGGCATTAATACTGGCGATAGACGTTCTGTTAAAGACTATCAAAATGCTTTAGATGAGTATAATCGCTTTTATTTTGACGTGTTAGATAATATAAGTATGCGTCGTAATAATACTTTAGAATGTAAGAGTATTTATACTGATATAATTGATAGAATAGAACATCCCGAATGCTACAAAGAACCTATTACTATGCAAGAAATTGCTACTAAATTAAAAGAGGTATCTAGATTGAGTAAACCTAATTTAGAAAAATTAGATAAATCAATATACCCTAAAATTGATGGGCTTGTGTTTATTCCTCAAGATAAAAGAAAATACCTTTAAAAAAATTTACGTGGCACGTTTTGTTTGCGTTAGCAAATGAAAGTAGCGATAGTAAATTTAGTGTAATATAATCCCCGTTACATTTATGTGACGGGGTATTTGTTTTTCTTTAAATTTTTAAAGGAAAACAATTAGGTATCCAAAGGAATATCCTTTGGCACACCGATATTGGCTCTGCCGATATCGTAGTGTGTTACTAAAATGTCATTTTAGTGAATTTAGACAATAATTCTCTTGTCTAAATCATGGAAGATATCGTCATCAAAAAAATCATATAAGGAAATATTAAAACCATAGCAAATTAAAATAATGGTTCTTAATTTGGGATTTTTTGATTTTCTGGTTACAATGTTTTGAATCGTACTTTGTGTTAAAATGCTTTTTTGAGCCAATTGATTGATAGAAACTTGTTTTTCTTCACAGAGCTTTAGAATTCTTGTTGCGATTGCATTTGTAATACATTCATCTTTAGTCATACCAACTGAGTAAAAGGAATATCAGTTTCTAGTATCATAGGCTTTTGACTGATAACTTTAATCTTATGATTTTTTTCTAAATAAAGCACAACTTGCTTAATATAACTAGTTAATTCAAGTTTAGATAATTCGTAAGGAAAGTCTTCCATTAAACTAGATATCATAATGTTAAAATCAATCTTTTCTGCACGATAATACTTTAACCATAACATGAGCCGATAAGCTGTTTCTTGCGGGCGAACGTTTAACAAGTATTTTTTCTCTTCCGATATGTACATTTCCCAAGCTTTTTCTCTGACACCTTGTATATCTTCCATGTATAGTTCACTAATGTCATTTTTGTACATATTTTATCCCTTTCTTATCCATACTACTCGTATGGAATACGATAAAATTATACCGTCATACTGTATGCTTGTCAACGAAAGGACTAATTTGTATGAAACTTATTGCCAATGACTATAGTGAAAAAGACATCATGAAAATTTTAAGAGAGTGGACTAATTTGAAACAAGATGAGTTTGGAAAGAGCATAGGTCTTAGTGGTATGACAATACAAGGCTATGAACGTGGTGTTAGAAATTATTCATTCAAAACATTTATGAAAGTTGCCAAGAAATATGGCTATAAAGTTACAATTGAAAAAGATAAAAGGTAAAGTTAGTGAGTTAACTTTACCTTTTTATAATGAAAAACTATCATCTTTATCTTTATTTGAATATGTACTTTCGAGTTCATAATAATTTTCCTCTTTTATAAATTGATTTTCTAAAGAGGTATTTTTTACAATATCTTTAATATCGTTATAATTATAATAGCCTTTGGTTTGATAATCAGTTATTTCTTTACCAATTTCCTTTTTATCCTGTTCATTACCTAGGCATAATATTTTATGAAACCATTTTTTTAAAGTTTGGAAAACGTTGAATAATAAATCGGTTAAAATTTTATTTTTAAGCCTTAAATCCTTATTTTTCTTTTTTAAATTATCCACCTCGTATTGAATTTCAGCTTTTTCCATTGCTAATTGGTGATAAGAATTTATATAACCGTTAATACTATTTGAAAGAGCTAAGTTTCTTGGTGTTTCTTCTAATACTTGTTTTGTAGTTTCTGCCAAATTTTTAATTTGCTGATAACTTTCTTTTGATATTTTAATTTCTTTTTTGTTAAATGTTTCTTTACTAGAGTTTAAACTATCTTGTAATTTATCATATTCGGCTTTTAATTTTTTAT
This sequence comes from uncultured Bacilli bacterium, assembly GCA_934101275.1. Taxonomy (GTDB): domain Bacteria; phylum Bacillota_I; class Bacilli_A; order RF39; family UBA660; genus Ventrenecus. Next base: position 66,162 of record CAKOQM010000001.1, on the reverse strand, counting down.
TTTGAGCGGTTATATTATTATCTAGTTTCCTTGTTATTTTTTTGAATTCTTTTACCGTTAAGTGTTCATTATCACTGTGTTTTATACCTCGACGTAAATCAAAACCGTTTTCAATCATACGTTTATGGTATTTGTCTTGAAGTTCACTTAAATGATACTTGTCTTTAATATACTGTTTCTTGCTAATTGCGTATCTCATTGTTTTTGTTCTATTGTCATATTTTCGTACAAGAGGAACGACAACACAATGTAAATGAGGTGTTTTTTCATCCATATGAACTGTTGCGTGAAGAATTTGTTCTTTTGAATAGCCAATGTCATTATAAATAAATTCCATGCAAGTGTTTGCCCATTTTTTTATGTCATTTTCATCCATTTGTTCAAAGAAGATATTATCACTTGTAAAAATCATTTCATCAGCCACAACACTTTTAGAACTATTTAACATTTGAGAGAAAGACTTTTTACGGTCTTCTCTCATAGTCAACATTTTTTCTTCGTGTTCTTTTTTGTAGTCACTTGTCATTTGATAAAACTTTTTGGTATATTTTGAAAGGCAAGGAATAATTTCTATGTTATTTTGAGTTTTTGATATATCAATGTCTGGATTTGATTGATAGGCTTTTTTTTCACGTCTATTATGAGAACCTATTTGAGCTAAGTCTTTTAAAGTATAAATAGGTTCTGTTCTAAAAATGGCATAACTCATAATGAAAAAGAATCCATTTCTTTATTTTCTTCTTCTAATAAACGTATTTGCCCATCTTTCTCGTATTTAAAATAACCAACGTCATTATTACTGTCTATAACTTTTATTGTATATCGATCATATAGAAATAGTCTTGAACTATTTGTAAAGGGATATTTTTTTAAATAAGTTATTACTTTAAATTGTTCAATAGTATCCACATCATTTAACATAATGCCTTCCTTCGTTAACACTCTCATTTCGCCACCTCGGTTTCTTTATATTTACTTAATAAATCAAGCATTTCTAATTCTTCAGACTTGGATAATTTTTCTTTTTCAATTTTCTTATTTAACCAATCTGGAACATTACTTTTTTCTGATAATGCTAAACCATTAATTAATGCTTTTTGAAAGTAAGCAAATTTATTTGAAATGTTTTTGTTATCTTTCATTTTGCTTATAACATAGCATAGTGATTTATAGAGTGAATTTTTTGTGTATTTTGATAATAATTCTTTAATAAGTTCTTTATAGCGATATATTTCAATATCAGTGATATCTAAAAATTTAGTTTGGATTAGGTAATTCATTATTCCTTCGGTACTTATATCTAATTTATCTTTTTTATTAATATTTTTTCTATTAGTATTTATTTGTGTGTAATTTTCCGTATGCGGTTCATCCGTATGTGGAAAATCTATATACGGTTCATTTTGATAAGGCTTTTCATAAATTATGTAATCATATTCAAATAAACCTTTTTCGTTCCGATTTTGTATTCTTTCTAAATATTTTTTTGTTTCTAGTTCTTGTAATGTGGTTCTGATTGATGAGTGTTTTTCTTTACATATGGATACTAGTCCATTTAAAGAGTAATCCCAATCATCTGGTAAGCTTAACATAAATGAGAGCAAACCTTTTGCTTTTAAGGATAAATCTCTATCTTGTAAATGATAATTACTCATTACAGTATAATTTTTGTTTTTTTCTACTCGAAATACTGACATATATATCACACTCCTTTAAATTTCACTTAATTTTTTTGGAGTTTAAAGGATATAAATCATTTTTAAGGGATAATAATGCATCAAAAAAAGCCGTAAATCCGAAGATTACGACTTGTATCGTCTAATACTTAATAATCCTGTCTTCTCGACCATCGTGATATAATCTTAGCTGATAGTATTGGCTAAGTTTTTTTATACTATTTTTTAGAAGTTATGATAAAAATAATTATTAAAGATATTAGGAAATTTTTAAGAGAAAGTACCAAAACGGGTATTAGAAATTATTCATTTTAAACATTGATGAAAATGGCAAAGAAATAATATCTTTTTCTTTTAATATTTCTGTGCTATTCTTTTATGTGAAAGGAAGTCATTATATGATTAAAGAATTTAAAGAGTTTATTAAAAGAGGCAATGTCTTAGATCTTGCCGTCGGCGTTATTGTTGGAGGGGCTTTTTCAAGTATTGTCTCCTCTCTTGTTAATAATATTTTAACCCCTCTTTTAGGGATTGTTTTAGGTGGTATTGATTTTTCTGGTTTATCACTTACTATTAAAGATGCCAATATTCAATATGGTATGTTTATTCAAAGTGTTATTGATTTTTTAATTGTTTCTTTCTGTATTTTCTTACTTGTTAAATTTATTAATAAAATTACACATTTAGAAAAGAAAGAAGAGCCTAAAAAAGAAACGCCTAAAAAAAGTGATGAAGTAAGACTTTTAGAAGAGATAAGAGATTTATTAGAGAAAGAAGAACCTAAGAAAAAGAAAAGCACGAAGTCAAAAAATGACTAGTGTTTTTTTCTTAATTATTGTATACTGTTTATAGGATAGAGAGGGAAATAGTATGCAGAAAATGACACTTAATGAAGAAGAATTAAAAAGAATAGATGGTTATTTTAGAGCCTCCAATTATTTATCCGCCGCGGCTTTATATTTAAAAGATAATCCTCTTTTAAGAAGACCTCTTTCTTTTTCAGATATAAAAACAAAATTAGTGGGTCACTGGGGGAGTGCCCCTGGCCAAAATCTTTGCTATGTTCATTGTAACCGCGTCATTGATAAATATAATTTAAATATGATGTGGGTGGTAGGTCCTGGTCATGCGGGCCAATCCGCGATGGTACAATCTTATTTTGAAGGAACGTATACGGAGTGTTATAAGGAATTTACCGAAGATGAAGAGGGTTTGCGTAAATTTTTAAAACACTTTAGTTTTCCAGGGGGTACATCAAGTCATGTGGCTCCAGAAGTTCCCGGAAGTATTAATGAGGGTGGTGAACTTGGATATAGTCTCGTTCATGCTTTCGGAGCCGTTTTAGATAATCCATCTTTAATTGCCACCGTGATTGTTGGCGATGGAGAAGCCGAAACGGGACCTCTTGCTACGAGTTGGCATTGTAACAAACTTTTAAATGCTCAAAAAGATGGTGTTGTTTTACCAATTTTACATCTTAATGGTTATAAAATTGCGAATCCAACAATTTTTGCTCGTATTAGTGAAGAAGAGCTTTTATCTTTCTTTAAAGGTTGTGGTTGGGAGCCTTATATTGTTGATTCTGGAAAAGAAGAAAATATCCATGAACAAATGGCCAGAGTGATGGATGAAGTCATCATAAGAATTAAATTAATCCAAGAAGAAGCAAGAGAAAAAGGGGTTACTAAAAGACCTATTTGGCCCATGATTATTTTAAAAACGCCAAAAGGATTTACGGGTCCAAAAGAAATCGATGGCAAAAAGATTGAAGACTCCTTTCGGTCTCATCAAGTTCCTGTCGAGGTAAATGAAAATCATCCCGAAAGCTTAGAAGTTTTAGAAAGATGGCTTAAAAGTTATCATCCAGAAGAATTATTTGACGAAAAAGGAAGATTAAAAGACACCTGCCGTGTGATGCCTATAAAAGAAAGAAGAATGAGTGCAAATAAAAATGCGAATGGCGGTCTTGTAAAAGAGCCGTTAAAACTTCCTAATATCTTAAAATATGGCATTCGTATTCCGTATCCTGGCAATGATGAAAAAGAAGATATGAAAGTCCTTGGACGTTACTTAAAAGATGTGATTGCATTAAATCCGACCAATTTCCGTCTTTTTGGCCCAGATGAAGCTTTATCCAATCGTCTTTATTCGGTGTTTGAAGTTACCAAAAGACAATTTGAGGGTAAAATTTTAGACGATGATGAGCTTTTAAGTACGGAAGGCCGTGTGATTGATTCTATGCTTTCGGAACATGTCTGCGAAGGCTTATTAGAAGGTTATCTTTTGACGGGAAGACATGGTATTTTCCATAGTTATGAATCTTTTATGCGTATTGTTGATTCTATGATTAGTCAACATGCTAAGTGGCTTAAAGTTTCTAGTGAGCTTGCTTGGCGAAAACCTATCGCGAGTCTAAATTTACTTGTTACAAGTCATTGCTGGCAACAAGATCATAATGGTTATACGCATCAAGATCCGGGTATGATTAATCATATTTTAACCAAAAAATCATCGATCGCACGTATTTATTTACCATGCGATGCCAATACCTTGATTTCTGTGATGGATCACTGCTTACAAAGTGAAAATTATATTAACTTAATTATTGCTAGTAAACATCCTCGTCCAGAGTGGTTAGGAATGAAAGAAGCGATTCGCCATTGTGAAAAAGGGCTTGGTATCTTTGGCTTTGCCAGTAACGATTTAGATAATAATCCAGATATTGTTTTGGCCTGTGCAGGAGACACCCCAACACTTGAAGTCATGGCGGCGACAAGCATATTAAGACATTGGTTACCTAATTTAAAGGTAAGAGTTGTTAATGTGGTTGATTTAATGAAACTAGAAAGTCACGAGGATCACCCACATGGTCTAACCGATAAAGAGTTTGACGCTATTTTTACTAAAAATAAACCGGTTGTTTTGGCCTTTCATGGGTATCCTAATGTGATTCATGAATTGACTTACAAAAGAACGAATCAAAACATCCATGTTCGTGGTTATATAGAAGAAGGAACTATTACCACACCTTTTGATATGCGTGTTCAAAATAAACTTGATCGTTATCATTTAATCTTGCTAGCGTTAAAATATCTTTCTGAATTTGATACGCTTGCTTTAAAAACATATTGTGAAGAACAATTAAAAAAACATGCTGTTTATATTCGTGAATATGGTAAAGACTTAGACGAAGTTACAAACTGGCATTGGGATCTCTAAACTCGTTAAAAAACGAGTTTTTTCATGAAAAAAAATAACCCTTTTTAGGTTATTTAAAATTGATGAAAAAGGCCAATAGCTTTTCCTAAAATGGTCACATTATGGAAAATAAAAGGCTTCATCGTATCATTTTCAGGTTGTAAACGGATATGATCCTCTTCCTTATAAAAAGTTTTTAAAGTCACTTCATTATCTTCTGTCATGGCTACCACAATATCCCCATTATTTGCAACATTTTGTTTTTCTAATATTACAATATCCCCATCTTGGATACCTTTATTAATCATAGAATCTCCACTTACTTTTAAAGTGAAAACTGTTTTATTTAAAGGAACTAAACAAGCAGGAAGTTCAAAAAATTCATTTGGCTTTTCAATAGCTTCGATAGGATTTCCTGCAGTTACTTTACCAAGTAAAGGTACCTTTATAATACCATCTTCTTCTTTTAAATATTCATTGTCAACAAGTAATTCAAGTGTTCTAAATTTGTTGCTTGAATTACGAATCACACCGGCTTTTTTTAAATTATTAATATGGGATTGTACGGTGGCAGGACTTGATAAGCCTAGGATTTCACAAATTTCTCTGACGGCTGGGGGAAAACCATGCTCTGCTTGATACTTTTTTATGCAATCCAAAACTTTTTCCTGTTTGGCTGTTAATTTTACACTTTCTTCCATTTCTACACCTCGTCTATAATCCTACCATACATTTGATTGCCTGTCTATGGGTATAATTTTAAAAAAACATTCCATACTAGGGCTAGGAGGACAGATATGAATAAAGATGAATATCAAAAATTAGTGGATGAGTTAAAACCAAAAGAGCCTAAAATGAAACGTGCTTTTATTTCTTTTTTCGTGGGAGGATTAATAGGATTAATGGGTCAAATTTTTGTGACGGTGTTAGAAAATTGTTTTGGTATTCCCCAAAAAGAAGCTTTTGTATGGCTTTGCATTACAATGATATTTGCTTCTAGTTTTTTGACCTCGTTAGGCTTTTTTGATACATGGGTAAGTAAGTGTCAGGCCGGTCTTTTTTTACCAACAACAGGATTTGCCCATTCGGTTACTTCAGCCGCCTTAGATTATAGACGTGATGGCCTTATTACAGGTCTTGGTTCTAATTTTTTTCGCTTGGCAGGAAGTGTATTATTATACGGTATGGTAAGTGCCTTTTTCTTAGGAATTTTAGGGGTGATCATTTATGGCTAGTAAAAAAATAAATAATGTCTATATCAAAGATACTTTTACAATTGCGGGACCTTTCGAAAAAGAGGGGAGTGTAAAAGATTATGATATGACTTTAGATGATTTTTATTTTAAAGCAAGTACATTTGAACAAGCAGAAATTAAAATGCAAAAAGTTGCTGTAGATAATTTACTAGAAAAAAATCACCTGTTACCAAGTCAGATTTCTTTACTTGTTTCAGGGGACTTATCGAATCAAATTGGAACATCTAGTTATGCGGCTCGTTATTATAATATACCTTATTTAGGTGTTTATTCCGCCTGCGCATCTTTTGTGGAAAGTCTATTTCTAGCCGCGGAATTTCTCGAAAATAAAACAAAAGCTTTAGGAATCTGTGTGACATCATCACATAATTTATCGGCTGAAAAGCAATTTCGTTATCCTATTGAATACGGCGCGCCAAGACCCTTAACTGCGACGTTTACGGCCACGGGTAGTGTTAGTGTTTTACTTACAAAGGAGCCTTCTTCTATAAAAATAGAAAGTTATACGATTGGTAAAGTTATTGATATGGGACAAAACGATACAAGCCATATGGGAGCGATCATGGCCCCTGCTGCCGCGGATGTTTTAAATGAACATTTAAAGGAAATGAAACGTTCTATAGATTATTATGATCTTATTTTAACAGGAGACTTAGGTTGTATTGGATCAAAAATATTAAAAGAATATTTAAAACAAGCCTATCACATAAAACTTACAAAACATTTAGATGCTGGCTGCGAATTATATTTAAAAAATCAGGAAGAAACAAATGCAGGTGCCAGCGGCCCTGTTGCTTTACCACTTTATTTATTTGGAAAAATCTTAAAATCTAATAAGTATCATCGTATTTTGATTATAGGAACGGGTTCCTTACATAATCCTTTTCTTGTTAATCAAAAAATAACAATTCCAGCCATTGCTCATGCTGTTAGTTTGGAGGTCACAAAATGATTTATATAAATGCTTTTTTGGTCACAGGTCTTTTTTGTCTTGTCGCCCAACTTATCTTAGATAATACAAAATTAACACCTGGCCATATCACTTCTATGTTTACTGTTTTAGGGGCTATTTTAGCTTTCTTTGGCCTTTATCCAAAACTTATATCTTTTGGAGGAGCAGGCGCGACGATTTTGATTTCTAACTTTGGTAATATGCTTTATCAAAGTGTTATAGAAGGTTACCATGAAATGGGAATTTTAGGTCTCTTTAGTGGTTTACTTGTCAAAAGTTCCGCGGCAATAACGAGTGCTGTTATTTTTGCTTTTGTCTTATCTTTTATTTTTAAACCTAAAAATTAGTTTAGATTATTTTCTTATTTAGAATAAGGAAGTCACCTTAATTTACATCTTAAAGTATCCATGATATAATTGACCCAGGTACAGGTGATCCTATGCAAGTTTTTTTAATAAAAAGTGAATCTAAAGTTTTAATGGATGAAAAAATTCAAGAACTTACACAAAATATTTTAGAAAAAACAACATTATCTTATCCAGAAAGCTCAGTGGATGCTATTTTAGAAGAAGCTTCTTTTGTATCTATGTTTGCTGAAGAAAAAGCTGTTATTGTGAAAAATGCCTCTTTTTTTGGTGCTACGAAATTAAACGAAAAAGATACAACAAAATTAACAAAATATTTAAGTAATCCCAATAGTCTTACGACTTTAATTTTTACTACTTATGAAGATGTCGATACGAGAAAAACTTTAAGTAAAAGTATAATTCAGCAAAATGGTTATCTTGAGTTAAAGGTACCTAAAAATTATGAACTTCAAAATATTATAAAAAATAAGATGAAAGCTTATCAAATTAAAGATGAGGCCATAAAATATCTTATAGATGCTTGTTTGAGTAATTATGATATCATTTTAAATGAAATCGCTAAACTTGAATTATATTATCAAAAAAATGACCGTATTACCTTAGAAGAACTAAAAGAAATGATTCCTGTAAATGTAACGGACAATGTCTTTAAATTTGTGGATGCCGTTGTCTTGAAAGATAGTTTTACTTCTATAAATCTTTATGAAAATTTTTTAACTTTAAAAACAGATCCTTTACAATTGTTAAATCTTTTAGCTCGTGAATATCGTCTTGTTTATTGTTATAAATTATTAGAAGAAAAAAATTATATAGCAAAAGACATAGCTTCTCATTTGAGTATTCAAGATTGGCAGGCTACAAAGCTTCGTAAAGAAGCAAGCCTTTATCATAAGGACGATTTAAAAACCATTTTGGTAGACTTATCCAAACTAGATTTAGGTATCAAAAGCGGTCGTGAAGATAAAGTAGTAGCTATGTATGCTTTCTTAACAGAAGTTTTTGATAGTTAAAAAATAGAATGAAGAAATTTTGAATTACAATATTACGATATTTTCGATGCTATTATGGAAGCAAAGAAAAAAAGATTTCAAGAAAATTTTGTTACAAAAGAAAAACTAGATTTCGTTATCAAAGTTATTGTTAAAAAACTTAGTGAAAAAAGCTTTAAAGTTGAAATTAAAAGGGCGTCTTTCAAAAAATACTTTACCATTAAAAATGGGATAATTATTAAAAATGAAGAAAATGAAAAATAATTAAAAAAAATTGGGTTCTAAAAAGACATATGATGAGGATTTAATTTACTTATGCCTTTGTACACTTATGGCTAATAAACTTGCTAATAGTATTAAACATACTTGTTCAAATTGTAATAGTTTTTGCTGTGGAGGTTTATGTGATGAACAGGCTAGTACATGCAATAAATGGACCTCGGATCAGAAAACGGTTATGAAATTGTTACAAAGAAAAATATATTAAAATACCCGTTATTTTTATACAACATAAAATCATACAGAAAGTTACTAATAGCAACTTTTTCCAAAATCCCCTTGGCGTTCGGGGAGGGGGGGTTCTTTTATAATCATCATAGGAAGTCTATGGTGATTTTTTGTGCGTAAAAATTACTTGGCTTTACTTTTACTAGAAATAAAGAAGTCTGTTTCAAATGAATAAAAAGGAAAAAATAGTATTGTTACTCGGAATAGGATTATTAATAGTTTGTGTCATAGGCATCTCTTATGCCTATTTGTTTTTAACATTTTCGCAGAATAATCCAAATAAGTTAGTAACGAGCTGTCTAAGTTTGTCTTTAACAAATGAAAAAATGATATTAATTTAGAAAAAGCTTATCCAATAAGTGATGAAGAAGGAAAAAAGCTAACTCCTTATAGCTTTACTATAACAAATACCTGTGATTTATTTTTAAGTTACACTATTAACTTGGAAATATTAAAAGAGATAACTATGCCTTATAAATACATAAAAGCTATGGTAAATAATGAAGCTATGACAAATTTAAAGGATTTAGAAAGTACAGAAGTAATTTTAGATAATGTAACCACCTCTAAAATTTTATTAAAAGGTACTTTAGGAACGGAAGACAGTTCCGATTACACTTTAAGATTATGGATGGATGAAAATGTAACAGCAGAAGACACAGATGCTATGAACACAATGTTTTTATCCAAAGTAACCATCAGTATCTTAATATGGAATGAAAGTAAATCGAGTACAACATCTAATGTATCTATTACGATGCCTCATCCTGACTTAGTAGCCTTAAAAGATAATGATGAGAGATTTAAAAATTTAAGTTCTTCTTATGTCTTACTTCCTATTGGAACCGGCTATACCTTTAATAATAGTGAGACAGGTAAATATGTCTTAACGAATGTAGAACAATTAGATCTGACAACATTAGATTATACAAATGCCAAGTATTATTTTTGTAATGCAGGTTATGCAACAAGTTGTCAAGACATTGTCACCATTTGGAAAGCAACTTCAAATTGTGTATCTGTATATGAGCTTTCAAAAGCAAGTTTTACAGATGTACTGCAACCAGATTTGGTGGCACATCTATAAAAACGAGAAAATACACTTTAAGTGGCTATGTGCTAATCAAACAGAAGAAGAAAGTGATAAATCTGATAAAGGCTTATATCAAATGGAAGATATCGCCTATATTAACATGTCCTAATGAAAATGATCGTTTTACTGTGACGACAAGTAAAAAAGGAAATAAAGCTCTAAAATATTCTATTGGACTTATCACAGCTATTATAAATATAAAAGAGGATGCCAAAATAAGTGGCGGAATTGGTACTTCAAGTAGTCCTTATATCATTCAAACGCCTTAAGATTTTGCAAGTGTAAACTTGTGTAAATATAGTTGCGCCTCTCATTAATTTATTGTATAATTTAGTTACCAAGTGTAAGATAGTTACATAAAACCGACTATGGTGATATACGGGAATCAGAACCTTATATGGTGTAGAAAACTAATCCGTTAAGTGAATTAGGATCCTGAAATATAAGAGAGATGCCCACCTGCGAGAAAGCGGGGATTTTATCACACTGACTTACATTTGGTTTTTTTGTTGTTTAAAGGATAGTGAATATATATGTTTGAAAGAATTGAAAGATTACTTGATGAAGATGTTATAAACCGTATTAAAAATACGAAAGTTCTTTTGATTGGTTTAGGCGGTGTTGGAGGATATGTTTTTGAATCTTTAATACGCACCGGTATTAAGGAAATAACCGTTGTTGATAAAGATGTTTTTGATATAACAAACCTAAATAGACAGATTCTTTCGACAACCGAAACCATTGGTATGGATAAGGTTTTAGCTGCCCAAAAAAGATCAGAACAAATACCTTCAAAAACATATGTTAAAGCCTTGAAAAAAAGCCTTGCTGCAGAAGATATCACAAGTGACTTTGTAAAGCCATTTGACTATGTTTTAGACGCTTGTGACACAGTTTCTATTAAAGTTAAATTGATAGAAGTTTGTACAAAAGCTAAAGTGAAGCTTATAACATGCATGGGAACGGCTAATAAAACTCATCCTGAGTTGTTAGAAATAATTCCTCTTAAAAACACGAAAAGTGATCCCCTTGCAAAGAAAATTAGAAGTCAATTAAATAAAAATGAGAAAGCTTTAAAATCTATGTGTGTATGTAGCTTAGAAGTTCCTAAACATGCTGCTCTTTTAGGGACCATTTGTGCCGTCCCTATGGCAGCTGGAGCTTTAATGTCAAGTTATGTTATTAATGATATCAAAAAAGAAGTTATGACCCAAAAATAACTTCTTTTAATTTAGGAGAAATATTATCTTCTTTAATACTTTCGTAGATACTTAAAAATATTGGAGCACAAAGACCTTCTTTTTCTAAAATCTTTTTAACATATTCTAAGTTTTCTAAACCTTCCACCGTGTTGTTTTTTAAAAATTTATCTTTCTTTTTCTTGTTTGAAAATAAAAGACCATATGTATAATTTCTAGAATCTTTCATAGAAGAGGTAAGTAAAACATCCCCTAAAAAAGGGTAGATATCTTCTTTTAAAAGATTTTGAAGCTCTAAAATCACTTTGTTTATATATGAAAAATGGGTGTTTAAAAAGGGATAGTAAGAATAAAGCATGCCAGAACCAATAGCATATATATTTTTAAGAACATTACACAGTTCAAGATGATGTGGATTTTTGACATATAAAGGTTGGATCCAGTTAGGAAAAATATTTTTAACTATTTTTTGACTTTCCATATAATTAGAAGAAAAACTTATTGTTGTTGGCGATTTTTTTAATAGCTCACTAGCTAAATTGGGTCCACCAAAAATAGTATAGATTAAAGAATGTTTTTCTAAAAAGTCACTTAAATAATAAGGGTCTTCTTGTAGGAGTCCTTTTGTACCGATAAATAGGACTTTTTCTGTAAGATCTAATTTTAAAAGAGTGTTTAATAAAGAACCTAGATATTTTGAACTTACTAAAATAAAAATATAGTCCTTATCTTTTACAGATTCTAATAAATCGTATGTCAAAGTGGCATTTTTTAACTTCTTTTTGAAATTTTTATCGGGACTCCATAAAGTCAAAGCATTATCTTTTTTATCTAATACTTCTAAAAAAGAAAGGGCAAACGCTCCACTTCCTAAAAGAGCAATTTTATTCATATTATTCACCCCTCATCTCATGCCATAGTTTATTAAGATTATTTTCATATTTATTATCACGTGGATGATAATATTTTTTACCTTTTAAATTCTCAGGCATATAATTTTGTTTTACGTAAGCATTTTTATAGTTATGAGGATATAAATAAGTTTGACTAGACGTTTTTATATTGTCTGGAACATTACCTGTAGAACCTCTTCTAATGTCATTTAAGGCTTCATCTAAAGCTACATGTGCTGAATTTGATTTAGGTGATAAAGCCATTTCTGTAACGATCGTACCAAGAGGAATACGTGCTTCAGGTAATCCCACAAGCTCTGCAGCACTTATCGCAGCCATTACTTTTGGACCTATAGAAGGATTGGCAAGACCAATATCTTCATAGGCAATCACGCTCATTCTTCTATAAATGCTATCGAGATCTCCTGCTTCTATCAAACGAGCTAAATAATGCAGAGCCGCATCGACATCACTCCCGCGAATAGATTTTTGAAAGGCCGATAAAACATCGTAATGTCCATCTTCATTTTTATCATGAAAAAAAACAGGTTTACTTTGAATATTTTTTAAAAGTTCTAAAGTGATTTCATGATTTTTTGAAGCATAATAGGCTGTTTCTAATAGATTTAAAGCACTTCTTACATCTCCACTTGAATAAGTAGCAACATAATTAATCGCGTCATCTAAAATAACACAACCGTCTAACTTTTGAACTGCTCTTTTAAGACCAACCATAATATCCTCTATCGATAAGTCATGAAGTTCAAAAATTTGAACACGGCTTCGTATCGCTGGATTTATTTTATGATAAGGATTCGATGTCGTAAGGCCAATTAAAGTGATTAAACCTGATTCAATATGAGGAAGTAAGATATCTTGTTTATCTTTATTCATACGATGAATTTCATCAACAATAAGGATGAAATCCCCATACATTTTTGCTTCCTCAATGGCAATGTCAAAATCACTTTTATTATTCATGGTTGCATTCAAAAATTTATAAGGCTTTTTTAAATCATGAACAATCGCGTTAGCAATAGATGTTTTACCTGTTCCTGGACGACCATATAAGATCATAGAGCACAAATGCTTTTGTTCAACTAGGTTTGTTATAATTTTATTTTTACCAATAAGATGCGTTTGACCAATAACTTCACTTAACGTGTTTGGACGCATTTCATTTGCTAATATTTGCATGTTATCACCTGTACTTAGTATATCAGTTTGACAAGATTTTGAAAAGCCTTTATACTTATCTTGTGATAATATGAAACAAGAAATAACAAGATATAAAGAATATATAAAATTTGAAAAAAAGTTAAGTGAAAATACATTACTTTCTTATGAAAATGATTTAAATCAATTAAAAATTTTTTTTAAAGATAGAAAGTCCGCTTTAGATTTAACAAAAGACGATCTTCTTTCCTTTTTACAAAGCCGTGGACAAAACGAAAGAACACGATCTCATTATCTATCTACATTAAATGGGTTTTATGATTTTTTAAACGAAGGAAAAGAAGAGGCAATTAACCCTTGTTCTACCATTTTCTTTCCTAAAATAGGGGAGCATTTACCTAATTATCTTTCCTATGAAGAAGTTGATAAATTACTTTCTTTTCCTTTAAAAACGATTTTTGATTATCGTACTAAGGCAATGTTAGAAATCCTTTATGCAACAGGTTTAAGAATTAGTGAATTAGTTTCACTGAAACTTAAAAATATTGATTTTGAACAGGAATGGGTAGTCGTAGAAGGAAAGGGTTCTAAAGAAAGAGTGGTTTATCTAAATGAAACTTCCCTAAAGTATTTAAAATTGTATTTAAATGTATATCGAAGTCAACTTGTCAAAAAAGGTAAAGTATATGATGAACTTTTTTTAAACAATCGAGGAACACCAATAACAAGACAAGGAATGAATAAAATTTTAAATGAAATATCCTTACAAACAATTGATAGAAAGGTAAATCCTCATATGCTTCGTCATTCTTTTGCAACACATTTACTTTTAAATGGCGCAAGCCTACGAACGATTCAAACATTTCTTGGCCATAGCAATATCTCAACAACAGAAATTTATACACATGTGACAAATCAAAAAAACAAGGATGAATATAACGAATTTCATCCTCATGCCAAAAAATAAGGAAGAAACGACATCATTCTTCCTTATTGTATTAATCACAAGATTTTTCTTGATTTCTAGATTCACGTTTTTGATTTTGATTTTTACGTTCTTGTTTTCTAGAATTATTTTTTTGATTTTTTTTCATTTTTTACCTCCCACTAGTATTATGAACCAAACAGAAAAAAAGATACATGAATTAAATAACAAATATTGGCAAAATAATCTTGTGAAAATAAGTGTTTTTCGTTAAAATATTTATAGAAATGAGGGTAAGTCTATGAAAAGAAGCTATTATTATTTAATAGGTGCCAATCACGGAAGAGCGTGTGTTCTTAAAATGCCTGATTTTTCACAAAGTCTAATGTTACAAGAACAATTTAAAGATATTTCTCTAATTGATTTATTTACCATGCATTATTCTAAGGAAGAATTCTTGAAACTTATTAAACACGCCAACTCGTTATATGTGATTGATGAAAAAACAGATTTTTATATTTTAAGAGTTACCAATAGTAAAAAGGATTTTTTCAATTTTCATACTTATGAGTTAATATATAATTATTCTCTTCCTGATAATTTAACCGATTTGAAAGCTAAAATTTATAGTGGTCTTGCTAAATTGGCTCAAGAAAGATATAACAACGTCGTCCATATAAAAACAAGAAAATTAAATCTAGAAGATACGCCTTTCTTTAGAGAATATGTCTTTCGCATTATTAACAACATTGTGAGTAATAACGCTTCCTTTAACTACTTTAATTATGAAAATTGTGCCGTTTTAGATAAAAGAATTTTAGGACGTCTTATTGACTATAAGCCTTTTAAAAATAATCTTATTTTAGAAGATCTATTATCCTATAAAAAATTAAGAGGCCTTGTTGTAGAGTATTTAAACTACTTACATAAAAATCCTTTAAATATAAATCAAATTCAAAGTAGAATGGAATACTATTATCCTAAGTTTTTATTTGGACTTGAAAATACACCAGGAACGATTTCTATTTTAGAAGCCAAAAGAAGATTAGCTCGCATACCAGCTGCGCCTAATCTTATGTCACAAGACGAATTTAAAACACATATGAGTATGGAAGATTACTATCTAGAGCAAAAGATAAAAATGCAAAGCTTCGACAATTCTTTAATGGAAGAAATTTTTGATCGCGGTGGAGTAGAGGCAGTCATGAAAGAAATGGATACCAATGATATTTATAATTCGTCTTTAGAAGATCTCTTACGGTTAGGAATTTTAAATTTTGATGAGTATTTAAAAAGAAAAAATAGTCTTTCTAAAAAGAAATTTTAAGCATAGTATGAAATAGGTGATACTATGTCTTTTTTTATTCCTTTTATTTTATCTACCATGGCTGGTCTATCAACTGTTTTGGGATCTTTCGTTATTTTTTTGAAATGGTCACATAAAAGTATTAATAAATTTATTACTTTCTGTTTAAGCCTTTCTTTAACGATAATGATTGGTATTTCGATTTTAGAATTGATACCTGAAGCTAGTTATATTATTCTAACAAAATTTAAATTAGTTAAAGGTATCTTGTTGTCTTTATTTATTTTTCTTTTTTCTATCTTTACGATTCGTTTTATAAACCAAAAAATAGAGAAGGGAAGAGGGGATAGTTCTTTATATCGATTAGGTATTTTAAGTATGCTCACTCTTATGCTCCATAACTTGCCAGAAGGCATCTTAACCTTTTTGAGCAGTTATCAAAATTTTTCTCTCGGATTACATATCAGTATAGCTATTATGCTTCATAATATTCCCGAAGGAATTAGTATAGCGGTTCCTATTTATTATGCCACACAAAACAAAAGAAAAGCTATAGGAATGACTTTTTTATCTGGTATAGCCGAACCAGTTGGAGCGATTATTGCCTGCTTGTTTTTAAAACCATTTCTTTCACCAGAATTAATTGGTATAATTTTGCTTTTTGTTGGTGGTATTATGATAACGTTAGCTATTGAAGAATTACTTCCCAAAGCTTTATCGTATCATCAAGAGACGTTTTTATTATTAGGTAGTTTTGTCGGAATTCTAATTTTATTTTTAAATCGTTTATTATAAACAAAGAGTATCTTATAAATAATAATTTAAACTATTGCGGTTAACATAATATTTACGTTATGAAAATATCAAAATGTGTAAAGGGGTTACTTTATGAATAATTATGAAATTCTGTTATGCTTAATTATTTTTATTGATTCATTTATTTTTTATTTTATTACTAATGATTTTGAATATATAATTGGATTTATTCTTCTTGTTGCAATATTGATTTTATTAAGAATGATTAGTAATATGGGTTGTAAGTTGTACAAAAGGTTAAAAAAATAAACCTTTTGCGATACTTAATTTATTATAAAAATGTAATTTAGGTATCGTAAAGGGCTTAATTAATTATCGATGTTTTATTTTAATGTTGAAATTGCTAATAAAACAAAGAATAGAATTATACATATTGTTAAAATTTTGTGTTTTTTTGAATTAATTGTATTTTTCAATGTTGTCACCTCCTATTGATGCTTGAAAAATAAGTCCTTTATTTTAAGATTGCAAATTGGTTTTAGGCAATCTTTTTTTATGAGTATCTAATGTAGATAATAGCAAATATAAGAAGGGCTATAGCAATTTTTAACATTTCGATACTTTTTTTTCTTTTATATTCTTCAACAATAATATCTTTTATTGTTTTTAAACTTTGATTAATTTCTTCTAAACTTTGATTGTTCATTTTTTCCTCTTTCAATTTTTCATTATACTTTTTGGATAAGGATTTCTTTCATCTGTTCTATAAACTAGATAATCTATTGATGTTTTGTAAAATTCTGCTAGTTTATATATTTTGTCAAGTGGAATTGTGTTTTCACCTGTTTCATATCTGCTATATTGTGCTTGTGTTACATTTAGAATTTTTGCAACCTCACTTTGTTTATAATCTTTATCTTCTCTTATTTCTTTCAATCTATTTATATTCATTTTCCTCACCAAAGTTATTTTACAAAATATACTTATTGCGTATTGACAAGTAAACGTCACACGTATATAATTGATATATAAATGCGTTAAACGTATATAAAAGGAGTGATAAAGATGATTAATATTGTTTATGAAATGATGAATATGAGAAAAGTTAACGATTATATGAAAGAAAACGACATTGACTTAACATATGAAAACTTTATAAATGCTTATTGTGTTTACTTTTGTGATTCCGATTCCGAAATGGCAAAAGCTTTTGATATTTTAACTGGTGAAGAGGGCTACATTTATTTATATGACGGTACTTGTAAATCATATTCGGATGTAAGATATATTATTAAAAAGTTTTTATGTATGACTGATGAGGAAGTTGAGGAAGTAGTTGAGGATATGGAATTTACTATTGATTATTTAAAAGTGAAATTTATTAAAGCTTATAAAGACGCTTTAGGCTTGTATATTATCAAATTAGGCTTTAATGATTCTTCTGGTTTAGATGAAATTGAATTTTCTTTTTGTGATAAAACCGAAGCTGTAAACCTGTGTCGTGATGTTTTAAATAAGTCAATTAATCTTGTAAAAAAAGACGTATGTATTTTATAAATGATAATTATTTACACATTTTGGAGCTAGATGATAGGTTTATTAAAATTCATTTTTTAGACGGTAATTTATCATTCGCAACTTTTCATTTTAAAACAAAAGAACAAGCTTTAAAATTTTTCAATATTCTTTTGAATCAACTTCATTTAGAGAATGTTTATGTAAATAATGTTGTTTATTCGCCTAATAGAGGTTTCTGGTAATTTCTTGGCTTTAGCTTTTGTGCCATAAAACAAAAGATAGAAAAGGAGCGTAAAAAATGGAATTAAAAGTTAATTTGACAACGATAACAAAATGTTGTCCGAAAGGTAAAGAACCTTATACAAGAATCGATTATATTGCAACCGATAAGCCTTGTAAATCTGAAAAGGTAAAAGGATACATTGTACTTTATGCATTTTTGCCGATTACTGCTTTTGATAAGCTTGATGAAAAAATGGTAAACAAGGAATGTACTTTAATGGTTGAAACCGTTGAAAATCCTATGAATCCAATGAAGCCAAAGACTAAAATTACTGGTATTAAGTATAACAATGCGATTATTAATTTATTATAGTTACAATCATGATTGTTATAGATGTAGATTTGGTTATGAACCTTATAAAGATTCAATACCTTTGAAAATTGGTAGCTATAATGGTTTTGGTGAAGAATATATAGGCTATTACAATCTTAAACCCTCTAGAAATTTAAAAACTAAGATTAAATATTTTTTTCGAAGTATTCGTTTGTGGTTCAAAAAACATTTTGGTCGTAAAGTTGTTTATATTTATGTTGAAAAAAATAAAAATAAACGATATTAAAAAAATTTGCGGTGATTTTAAGTAAAAATTTATATATATTTTTATCTTATAAACTCTTTATTCTAATATACTTAAAATTAAAAACCAGCAGCTTATAAACTGTTGTCTTACTGTTTGACCGCTTTTAGTAAGACGCTCCTTTTTTATAAAAAAGGACAAAAAGAATGAAAAGGAGGTTTGTCTATGGAAGCATCTCAAGAAACTCAACCTACAACGATTGATTTTACTGCTTTCATTACAGCGCTAACAAGTTCTATTACTACAGCTCAAGTTTTAAATGTTTTAGCTTCTGTTGTTGGTGTAGGTATGGGCTTCTTCTTACTTTGGTTAGGAGTTCGTAAAGCTGTTAATGCTTTCACAAGCGCTGTTGCGGCTGGACGTATTCGTTTATAATACGTTGGAAAATTAGGAGTGATATGCGTGTTTTATCATTCCTTTTTTTCTAAAAATTTAGTGATTATGAATAATTTAGATAATTTAACTTTAGACCAATTAGAGTATTTATATGTTTTGCTACATAAATTTAATAAATTAAGTAAACCAGAAAGAAAAGCATTGCTTAAAAATTTAAGTAAAAAAATTGATGAGAAAAGAGAGGAGCAAAAAGATGAATGATGTTATGAGTAGCCTGTTAAGTTTCTTTTTAGTATTTTTAATATACAAGTTTTTTAATTGGGCTTGGAATAAAATTTTTCATAAAAATAAGTAGGTGATTTTATGGCGGTTAGTGCTTATGCTTTAAAAGAAAAGCTAGGGCCTTTAAATATTTTTAAACAACTTAAGTATCAACGTGATTTTTATAGAGAAAATCCTGATTACTTTCGACCTGATGGCCTTTGTATTTTTTGTGGGCCTCAAGGTTCTGGTAAAACTTTATCAGCTGTAAATTATGTATATAAATTGTTAAAGTTGTATCCTAATTGTAAAATTGTTACGAATTTAGAACTAACAGATTATCCTTTTGATAATGAACGAGTATTTTTATTTCAAGAAGCAAAGGATTTAACAAAGTATAAAAATGGTAAACAAGGAGTTATCTTTTTAATCGATGAGATTCAACTTTATTTTAATTCATTAGGTAGCAAAAATATTGATATGGATGTTATGACTCAAATAGCTCAACAACGTAAACAACGTATTCATATTGTTGCTACGAGTCAAGTGTTTGGCCGGATGGCCAAACAGTTACGTGAGCAATTTGATGTTGTAATTTATTGTGAAAAAAAGCTATTTGGTTTTTTACAAAAAAATAGTCTTATCGACCGAAATAGTATTGACGGTGAAGAGAGTACTGGAACGAATTTAAAAGGTACCGTCAAAAGGGTATTTAGATACTTTAAAAATCCTTTGTCGTTTAAAAGGTATGATACTTATAAAGTTATTGAAAACAAAAATTTAAAAATTGAAAGTAAAGGTGTTGATATTTATGATAGTAAACGTTGATTACCAAGTTATTGTTAATTGCATTGCTTCTTTACTTGTTGTAGCTTTTCCAATTTATTTAGTTTTTGAAATTGCTAACAGATTAATTAATTTAATGCTTGACTTTATCGGTGGTAATAAAAAGAAAGTATTGTGATAATATGCGTAAGATTATTTATTTTTTATCCATTATGATTATATCTTTATCACTTCAAACAATTTCTGTTAGTGCATCTACTTTTAAGTTTTACGATGTACCCGATTATGTTGAGACGTTTGCTAAAAGGGAACTTTGGTTTTCGTATTCTTCATTTTTAGATTATTATGTTATAGGTCGTACTGTTTTTGAATCTGATAAACAATTACGTTTATGTTTTTTAAATGATGATGCTATTACATCTACCAATCATAAAACTGGTTCTGGTTCTTCTTTTAGTGTTAATCGTTCTTCATTTAACGGTCATTTGACCGCGCAGTGTTATATTTTTGAGCAAGATTCATTAGGTATTTATTCTACTTATAAAAGCACGTCTGGTTGGTCTAATTTGAGTTTTAATGGTTCATACGTAACAAATTATCACGATAAAAAAGTTAATGATAATTCATCAAACGATACAAACGCTTCAACAAATGGTTTAACATTAGATGAATTAAAACCATATTTTTTAATGATTACTATAGCTATTTTATTAATATTTTTAGCTATTGAGTTTAAAAGAAGGAGGTAGAGTATGAAAAGAATATTAGAAACGATTTTTATATTTGCAACATTGAGTTTCGTAACTTTATTTTTTGATATTACTCATGTTAATGCTTTAACTCCTGTTCAGATAAGACCTAAATATCTTTATTATAGGTTTAATAATTCTGATACTTATCAAAACTTTAATTATTCTAACCTTGATTATTTGAAACTTGATTATTTAAATGATAAAAAAATAAGTAATTTGTATCCAAATTTTACAGGTTATCGTATTCCTGTTTATGTAAAAGCAAATGAGTTAACAGATTATTATTTAACAACAAATTCTTATCGTTTTTCTTATGAAAATTTTTTTAATCAAGGAATACTTTCAAATGATAATAATTTTTATACTTTATATTTTAGAATGTATGCTTCAGCAAAAAATAATGAAATACAAGCTGGTATTTTTGAAAGCTATCAAATTTTTAATAGATTACATTTTAGTGTGCAATCGAGGTTTGGTGATGCAAATAACGAAACATATAAGCCATATGATTGTTTAACAACAAGCTCCAATTCTGATTTTCCGAGTGCTGTGATTAGTTGTCGTGTTCCTAAAAAATATATTGAATTCTTTAGTTTGTTTGTTGATTTAGATAATAAAGCATATGCTCAAACGGATTCTGCAACGGATTATATTGAAAATATATATTATTTATATCTTTCATCAGATATTAATTATGAAAGTGATAACTTAGGTCTTTTAAATGTAACAAGTTCGGTTAGTGGTTCGGATATCACATTAAATTTTAATGCTACAGATGAGGATAACGTTGTTGGATATTATTATACATTGGGTAGCTATGATTATGTTTATACGACTGAGAAATCTGTAACGCTAACCGGTTTTAGTAATGGTTCTTATTCTGGTACAGCAAAAGCCGTTTATAAAGACGGTTCAAATACACCTCTTTCAACTTTTAATGTTGATGTTAAAACATCTTTGTTACCGGTTTTACGTTATATTGTTTCTTATAATGATAGTAATATTTATGTCGATTTACGTGATAGTTATGCCATGTCTGGTAAAATTGAAAAATACTATTTGAAACTTGACGATGGTTCTTGGATTGATATTCCAACGAATCATTATACGTTTAGTAATGTTAATTTTGGTAAACATACTTTATATTTTAGAATTGTTGATTCAAATGGTAATGTTGCTAAGGCAACTTATAATTTTACTTCAAAGTCTTCGAATGAGGTTGTTGCAGATACAATTTCTAACTTTTTTGATTCTTTTAAAAAAAGTACAGAGGATTTTTGGTCTAATTTTCGCAATATGTTGAGGTCTTTGTTTGTTCCTTCAAAAGAGGACCTTTCGTACTGGTTTAAAGGCGTGAATGAGAGTTTAACTAATCAATTTGGCTTTTTAAGTTATCCGTTTACTTGGATAATTACATTTTTAGAAAGATTTACCGAGTTAACGGATACTGGTTCTTATGTGATTTCGTGGCCTAATTTTAAAGTTGCTAATTTTGACGGAACAATCATTTCAGCCGGCTCTTTTGATTTAGCTAGTTTGTTAAATGATAGTAATATTAAAAATATGCATGATATTTATTTGATGTGTGTAGATGCTTTGCTGATGTTAAGTTTTTTTAATTATTGTTCTAATATTTATAATCGTGTTTTTGGTAATAATGATACGTACGAAACGGATATTTTATCAGCTAGCCAAAATTATACAATTGATGATAATAATCAAGTTCATCAATCCGTTACGGCTCATAAAACTCATCGTGAATACAGGATTCGAAAGAAGGTTTGATAGTGATGGTTACAACTTTTATATTAGATTTAGCTAAATTATTAGTTGATTTGATTTTTGCCGTGTTGCCAAGTTTGCCTCAATTAGACGTATCAATTTTAACAAGTCTTAACGGTTTTGTTAATCTTATTTTTGATCATTTGGATTTATTAGGTTTTTTTGTTCGTATTTCGACGATTAAAACGCTAGTTCCTTTAGTAATTTTAGCCGCGAATTTTGATCATATTTATCATTTTTCAATGTGGATTATTCGAAAATTGCCAATTAATGCAAGCTAGTTTTTATATACAATAAAATAGCAATCTTTATGATTTTTTTAGCTGGTTATTAATTTAATAGAACTTAATCCATTTTATAAAAACTTATTTGAAAGAAATTCGTATCTTTGTCAAGGTTTTGCTGCTTCGTTGATATTCTGCTTGATAACTGCAATAGCCTTGACGAAGTGGAAGCAAGTATAATTTTTTAACATTAAAAAGAGTATCTATCTTGTTATAAAAAGCGATATCAAAAAAATTTTAATGAACTGTTTTTATAATTATCTCTTTTTGATGTTATAATCGTGCTTTCGCACCTAACCAGCTAAAAAATTAAATTATTTAATATATAAGTAATTTAATAATATAAATACTATAATATAAAAGATTATAAATTATAGATTGCTATACTACGACTAATAGCAATCTGTGTGTCATGTGTCAAAGGTCTATTAAGTACGATAAATAAAGGCTTTTTTCTGACACATACCATTGTGTCAATTTAAAAAAATTTGTGTCAAAATAGGGGAGGGTGATAGTTTGGCTATTGAAAAGTTTAGAGATAGAAAGTTTTGCTTGTTACTTTATCCAAATGAGGACGAAAGCCATAAAGAAGCAATTGAGATTGTAAAACGTTCATACGATTATGCTTCGATTAATCATGATAGTGATTTAGATGAAGATGGAAATCTAAAAAAAGTTCATACACATGTTGTTATCCGTTTTAATAATCCAGTATGGAATTCGGCTTTAGCTAAAGATTTAGGTATTGAAATTAATTATATACAAAAATGTCGAAGTTTAGAACGTAGTTTACTTTATTTGATTCATTATAATGAACCTGATAAGTATCAATATGACGTTAGAAATGTACAGGGTAGTCTCAAACAAAAGTTAAAAAATTATATTAAAAATTCCGGTAAAGATGAGAGTGAAAAGGTTTTAGAATTGTTGGATTACATTGATAGTTTTGTTGGTTACTTAGATGAACAAGATTTTGTTAGGTATGTGGCTTTAAATGGTTTGTATGATATTTATAGACGTTCGACTGTGACATTTATAAGGGCTTTGCAAAAACATAATGAGCCGTATGAAAGGGTAATGTCTTACTATGATTTATAAAGGTTTATCTGAAAATGAAAAGAAGTTTGTAAAAGAAGTTAGTTCTTGTAATAACTTAACTTATTTAAAAAATCGATATGATTTGTTAGTATGTGCTTATAATTTTTGTAAGGTTTATGGTCATCATGAATATTACAAACGCTATGCAATGTTGTCGTGTTATTCTATGAAAGAACTTATGTTTTATAAAGAATTAATAAAACAACGTATCGAACTTTTAGAAATCTATAAAAAAAGAGAACAAGAGCAGTATAGCGAACTGCATTTAATTTAAAATATCACGGTTAACATAATATATATTATGCAACTTTTAAAAATACATTAATTTTATCGCAAATTTATATTTAAATTAAAATTATTTTACCTTAAATATTACTATAATATATCATTTCATTTGTTTGGTTTTAGCATTCTAGTCTTTGTCAAAATATTTGATTTTCTAATAATAATTTTTAATATTTATTTAAATATTTATAAATTTGTATATCTTCTAATTTGCATCGAAATTTTAAAAGATGAATAATCCATCATCTCGTTGCAAGTTTTAAGATAAAAAAATATCTATAAAAATATAGATATTATTCATCAGCATTCATAATTGAACCACGTGATTCAATTTCAGCAATTTTTTCAATAATTTCAGAAGCATTCGAACCGTTCATTTCACTATAACCAAGTTCTTTTAAAGCTTGCGTTCTTAAAGTAAATAATTGTTGCGTACGACTTAATTTTTCTTCATTTTGTTTTTCTATCTCTTGAACAAAACGTTTATGTGATAGGGCAAGTTTACTACGTGAGGCTCCCCCATTGTTATAAAGCGTTAGGGCAGAGTACAATATTCCTTCAAAGATAAATTGTCTATCTTCATTAAATTTGAATTCCTCAGGATTTGTAAATCCTGTTGCTTTAGACATATAACCAAATATATATTTTATTTCAGGTACATTGTCCATAGATTGAAGCATATGATAAAGGTATAAAAAAGCGTAATAATTTTCTTGCTTTTTCTTATCATCCCCTAACCTTTCTCTTAATAGATTTAAAATATTGGTAATAAGAATTTGAGATTCCTTATTTAAATTCTTTAAGTCAAAATAGTTAGAAATATTGTTAGTGCCTTTAACACCTGTATTTAATCTATTTTCTACACTCATAAGATAATCTGTTGTTACTTTTATAGAATCAATAGACTGATTTTTATCATCATTAATATCTAATAAACGATAAAGCAAAATTTTCTTTTCTTTAGGCCACTTATTAATATCGTCAAGTTCAAGGTAATTATATACCATTTGTCTAGAAACACCTAAATATTTTGCTAAACGCACTTTTGAAATTCCTAATTCTTGTAATAATTCGTTTAATCTGTTCATTATCTTTGCCTACTCTCTTTATTTATAATTTACATTTTAATTATAAGGCACTAGACACTTTTGTGTCAAGTAAAAGTAAATAAAGAAGCTGAAAGATTTATCTTGGTAACATACTTAATTATTTAAATACCAAATTCTTTCATCATTTTTGTAAATTTCTTTAATAATGCCACTGCCAAAACAAATATCCCCATCATAGAAAACACAAAATTGTCCAGGAGTTACGGCTTTAACGCCTTCTTTATAAGTAACTTTGGACATTTTATTAGGCAAAATTTCAAGTTCAATAGGATAATCTTCTCCACGGTAGCGAAATTTAGCTTGACACTTCTTTGGCGGATTATTGATAGTTAAATTGACATCTTCTAAAAGACAGCTATCACTGATTAAATAACTAGAGTCATCGCCAAAAGCTACATAGAGTTCATTTTTAAAAACATTTTTACCACAGACATAATGACGTTCTTGAAATCCGGAAAGGCCGACATTTCTTCTTTGACCAATGGTATAGTTCATAAGTCCAGTGTGTCTACCTATCACTTGTTTTGTTTCGACATTCACAATATT
The DNA here is from genome assembly GCA_934101275.1 of uncultured Bacilli bacterium. Taxonomy (GTDB): domain Bacteria; phylum Bacillota_I; class Bacilli_A; order RF39; family UBA660; genus Ventrenecus. Next base: position 40,251 of record CAKOQM010000001.1, on the reverse strand, counting down.
CCCAGGATTAGGTTTTAAATAATTGCGGATAAATTCTTGATAATTTCTTTCGCCAATAAAACAAATTCCCGTGGAGTCTTTTTTTGAGGCAACATTTAAACCACATTCACTTGCTATTTTTCTTACCTCATCTTTATGGAGATCTCCAACAGGGAATAAAACATCTTCTAATTGTTCTTTACTTAACTGAGCAAGAAAATATGTTTGATCTTTATTTTCATCGACACCTTTTAAAAGAAGTCCATCTTTTAATCTAGCATAATGACCTGTAGCCATAAAGTCACCACCTAGTTTTTTAGCTTCTTTTTTAAAGACATCGAATTTAATATATTTATTGCAAAGCAAATCTGGATTGGGAGTTCTTCCCTTTTTTAATTCATTTAAAAAATAAGTAAAAACGTTGTCCCAATATTCTTTGATAAAGTCTACACGATGAAGAGGAATACCTAGAATTTCACAAGTTTTCAAGGCATCATTATAATCTTGTTCTTGAGGACAAATATTATTATTTAAAGTAGGATTGCCTAAAATATCGTTATTAAGCCCTGCATCCCAATTACGCATAAAAAGGCCTTCTACTTCATAGCCTTGTTTTTTTAATAAATAAGCACTAACGGCAGAGTCAACTCCCCCACTCATTCCAACAATTACTTTTTTTGCCATAGTATTCGACCTCTTTTTCTAAGGCCTATTTTATCATACTTCTAAGAGAAAAGCAAAAACGTTTAATAAAGGTTTACTGAAAAGAAGAAGTAAAAAGTCATAAAGAACCACAGCTAAAATTAAAAGACCACAACTTTTCGTCATTAAAACAAGATAATTGGTGGGATCGGTTTTATATAGGACTTTGCCAATCATTTTACGGGCTATATTAAAGCATTTAATAAAAAAAAGAAAAAGAATAATAAGATAAAACAACTGGGTAAAAATAAAAAAAATAAGAGCATAAAGGCCACCTTTAAAAGACAACGTTAGGCTAAATAATCCGAGTAAAAAACCTAAAGTCATACCTTCGTAAAAAATAAGAGTGCAAAGTATGGCTAAACCGACCACAAAAAATGAAGATAGAAAGCTAATAACAAGAAAGAAAAAATGAATATAAAGATAGTTTAAATGCAAATTATTTTTATTACTTATAAAATAATAAAGACTGTCTTTTAAAGAGGAGATATGCATAATGCTTAAATAAAGACCAATAGTAAAACCAATGAAAAGAAGTGTGCTCATAAACAAAAAAAGATATTTTTTTTGATTAAAAAACTTTTTTAAAAGTGTCATATTTTCACCTGTTAAATCCTATGCCAAAAGTAACTTTTTATGTACTTTTTATAAGGATTATGTTAAAGTTATAATGAACTTTTAAGTTAGAAGGTGAACGAAATGAGTAAAAAAACAAGAAAAATTGTAACATGGATTACATTAATTATTATGGTTTTAGGTATTGCTGGCAGCATTATTGCTTATGCAATTTCATAAATGGTAACCCAGTTATTACCATTTTTTTTATGGTTTATTAAAGCATAATAAAAGTGAGGTGGTAAGTATGAAAAAATTTTGTTTTAATATCCTCCTATTTCTATTCTTTTTGTGCCCTACTCTTGTTCTCGCTTATTCTAATGAAGTTATTTTAGGCGGAGAAAATATAGGTATTCAAATTAAAACACCTGGTATTTTAGTCGTTGGCTTTTATAAAGTTGATGGTACGTATTTAAAAGGCTCCCCAGAAATAAAAATTGGGGATTATATTTTAAAAGTTGGAGAAACACCGGTTGATTCTGTAGATTCTTTAAGTAATGCGATTTTAAAAAATGTTCAAGATAATAAAATAAACGTTACAGTGAAGCGTGAAGAACAAATTTTAACGCTTTCTTTGAACTTAAAAGAAGTCGATGGCGTTTATAAAACAGGACTTTATGTTAAAGATAGTATTACGGGTCTTGGCACCCTTACCTATATTGATCCTGAAACAAAAATTTATGGGGCTTTAGGACATGAAATTTTAGAAAGTAATAGTCTAAAATTAGTGGAAGTTAAAACCGGACTTATTTTTGAAAGTCCTGTCACAAGTATCCGTAAAAGTACAAGGGGGAATGCAGGTGAAAAAAATGGTGAATTTCACTTTAATAAAATTTATGGATCCTTAAATAACAATACACGTCATGGTATATATGGAATTTATAAAGATAATTTAATATCACAAACCATTCCTGTTGCTAAAAAAGAAGAAATTAAAATAGGAACGGCTGAAATTTATACAGTTTTAAGTGGTAAGGATAAAAGAAAGTATCAAATCGATATTACATCAATTCAAGAATACAATGATGTCAAAAACATATCTTTTATTGTCACCGATAAAGATCTTTTAGATGAAGCTGGTGGTATCGTTCAAGGAATGAGTGGATCTCCAATTGTTCAAAATGGTAAAATAATCGGGGCTGTCACCCATGTTATTACGGATAATCCCGCAACTGGTTATGCTATTTTTATTACGACAATGTTAGAAACAGGAGATGCCCTTTTAAAAAATAACTAAAAAAGAATAAGATTTTTTCTATCGTCTTATTCTTTTTTTTAATATTGTTTACCAAAGTAAATTTTATATTTAGCAGGACTGCCGCAATAAGCACAGACACCGTCATTTATTTCTTCTTTGATGCACCGGCTTTTAAGTCCTGTTTCTTCTTTAATAGTATCTTCGCAAGCTGTTTTACCACACCATAGCATTAAAATAAAGCCCGGTTTGTTTTTAGCAATGTCTTGGAATTCTTCTTTTGTTTTGACTTCATAAATCATGCTATCACGTCTTTTTAAAGCCCGATCATACATATCTTTTTGAATCTCTTTTAAAAGACTTTCAATACGCTGAGGAACTTCTGTAAGAGGTACACTTTCTTTTTTCAACGTATCTCGTCTTACTAAAGTAACTTCATTTTTTTCTAAGTCTCTTTTTCCTACTTCTACTCTTATAGGGATACCTTTTACCTCGGCATCTGCAAATTTAAAACCAGGTGATTTTTCAGAAGTATCTATAGACGAGGTAATCATAGGATCTAATGCCTCTTTTAATGAGTGAACAGTATCCAAAACGTCTTTTTCTTTACCAATAGGAATAAAGACAACTTTAGTAGGAGCAATATTAGGTGGAAGCACCAAACCATGATTATCCCCATGAGTCATAATTAAAGCTCCAATCATACGTGTTGTAACACCCCAGCTTGTTTGATAGGGGGTTTTTAATGTATTATCCGTATCTAAAAATTGAATACCAAAAGCTTTAGCAAAATGTTGACCAAAATAATGACTTGTACCATTTTGAAGAGCTACTCCATCATACATCATGGCTTCGATAGTATAGGTTTCTTCAGCACCAGCAAATTTTTCTTTTTCTGTTTTTCGTCCCGTGATAACAGGAAGGGCTAAAACATTTCTTTGAAAATCTTCATAAACTTTAAACATTCTAAGTGTTTCTTCATGGGCTTCTTCTTTTGTTCTATGAAGAGTATGTCCCTCTTGCCAAAGGATTTCTCGGCTTCTTAGGAAAGGTCGTGTTGTCTTCTCCCAACGAACAATAGTGCACCACTGATTATATAAAAGGGGTAAGTCACGATAAGATTTGACAATGTTTTTAAAATGATCACAAAATAAAACTTCACTTGTTGGTCTCACACACATTCTTTCTTCTAACTTATTTTCTCCTCCATAGGTAACCCACGCTACTTCTGGGGCAAACCCTTCAACATGTTCTTTTTCTACATTTAATAAAGATTCAGGAATAAACATGGGCATTTGAACGTTTTGATGGCCTAGTTTTTTGAATTCTTTATCTAGTATACTTTGCATATTTTCCCAAATGGCATAACCATAAGGTCTAATAATCATACTTCCTTTAACACTTGAATAATTTACCAAATCGGCTTCTCTTAAAACATCGTTATACCAAGTTGCAAAATCAGTATCCCGATCAGTTATCTTCGTTACTAGTTTTGTCATTTGCATCCTCTTCTTTCATTAAAAAGTCTTGTACTTCCCCATTTTCGCCAATAATTTTATTCACTTGTTCTGTAGCATTATCTAATTTTTCTTGACACACTTTAACTAAATTCATCGCGTCGGTATATTTACTGATAGCATCTTCTAATGGTATATTACCATTTTCTAGATCTTTAATAATCGTTTCTAGATTATTTAAAGCGTTTTCAAATGTCATTTCTTTCATAATTAATCTCCTTTACTTTTACTTTTAACGTTCCTTTATTTAAGGTAACACTCAATGTATCTTCTTTGTTAATATTTTTGATATCGGTAATTATTTTGTCTTCTTTTTTGACAATCGCATAACCTTGTTCTAAAATATTTAACGGATTTAACAGTTTTAAATTTTGTATTGTATAATAAAGTTTTTGTTTTTTATCTTGTAAATAACTTTTTATTTCTTTTTGCAATTTTTCATTTAAAGCTATATATTTTTCTTTTGAAGCCTGATATAAAATAGTTGGATTATTTAAAATATAATGAGTTTTATATTTATTAAGTGAGGCTTGTTTGAGACTTAAATAATATATATAATTTTTTTGCAAAGTATCCGTTAAGTTATCTAAATGTTGCATTTTCATTTCATATAAAACTTTTGGATTCTTTAATACATAATGATTTTTTAAAATATTTAAACGATGGCTTGCTTGTTCTAGGCGTGAAGAAAATAAGCGCTTTATTTGTTCTTCTTTTTGACAAAAAATTGTTTTAACTTCTTCTTTTGTTGGCACAGCCATCTCGGCGGCACCTGTTGGTGTGGGAGCACGTCTATCCGCGACGTAATCCGAAATAGTAAAGTCAACCTCGTGACCCACAGCACTAATAATAGGTATAGAAGAGGCAAAAATCGCTCTTGCTACAACTTCTTCATTAAAAGCCCATAAGTCTTCAATGGAACCGCCACCACGGCCAACGATTAAAACATCTAAACGATAATGGTTGGCTTTAAAAATATTTTGAGCAATATCATTAGCTGCAGAAGTCCCTTGTACTAAAGACGGAAAAAGAAGCGTTTTCGCATAAGGAAATCTTCGTTTTAAAGTACTTAATATATCTTTAATCGCTGCTCCTGTTGGGGCTGTGATAATACCAATTCTAGTTGGAAACTTAGGAATTTCTTTTTTATATTTTGGATCAAAAAGGCCTTCGCTAGCTAACTTCTTTTTTAGTCTTTCAAATTCGACATATAAATTGCCAAGGCCATCAGGTTGCATTTTTTCAATATAAATTTGATAATTACCCCCCGCAGGATATACAGCAATTCTTCCTTCAACTAAAACATTCATCCCATCTTCCGGTTTAAACGTTAAATGACTCGCGGCACTTTTAAACATAATAGCACTTATTCTCGAATTTTCATCTTTTAAGGTTAAATAAAGATGTCCTGAAGAATGATTTTTAAAATTACTAATTTCACCTTTTAAATATACTTTGTTTAAAAAAGTATTGGAATCAAACAAATTTTTTATATAGCTATTGATAGCCGCGATAGTTAAGTATTTGTCTGCCATAATGTACGTTCCTTTGTTATAGCGTTTATTTGCTCGTAATGTGAAACATAATTTGTCATAATTGCATCGGCATATGAATTTAATTTAGGATCTTGATAAATACTTAAAATGTTATCTAAAGCAGCTTGGACATTTTCAGGTTTTAGCACTTCTTTTTGATGATAGACTTCTACTCTAAAACTTTCAGCTGAAGAATAAAAATATCTTTCGAAATCTTCATAAATACTTGCAATATCCGTTTCATAAGATTGCAAAGAATTATTTTTGTTTAAATCAGAAAAAGATTTATCAAAACTAAGATCAATGTCATATAAAGGAGATAAACGGTAATTTTGATGGATATCGAGTACTTCCCAATTTTTTAAATGAAAATCTTTGTTCATGATAAAAAAGGAAAAAATGTAACGTTGAGTCAAATTCTTAATGATTTTTTCTGTAATTAAATTTCCTTGAGAAAAATCTTTAAAATGATAATAAAGGGCATCCCAAATAAAATTTAAAGAATTGCAATTAAGATTATGAGAATTTAATACCTGCATCATTTCATCTAAATTTTCGTTTTCAAAAGCAGCTTTTTCTTCCTTTGTTAAACGACTATCTAACCAAAGTTCTAAAAGATTATCCTTATAAAGATGATGTAAATATTGTAAAACTATGCTTTTACCAGAGAAAACTTCATCATTGTATTTTATATAATTAAAAGATAATAAACCATAAAAATGATTACCAACATCAACTACTTTAGAATGAACGGTTTCAATACCAACCATTCTGGCAAGTTCTTCACCTAAAATTTGATTAAAAAGTTCTTTGGAAAAACCTTTTTTTTTAGATATTTTGAAAAAATAATTTTCACCCTCAATATCATTTAACCAATACCCATCATAAAACCCGCCGCATAAATCGTTAGGAATAACGGTATTATTTTTTATAGCTTTACGCCAATCTGGAACAATACTTTTTAGTGTGACAATACCATTTTGGACTTTCATTATAATTCCTTTATGTACTTGTCTAAGGATGCATTTATCATGTTGGCAAGTTCTTTATCCGTATAGGTTTTAGCAAGTTCTACCGCTTCATTTATCACAACGATAGAAGGTGTATCCATATATTTTAATTCATAAAAAGCCATTCTCAAAATATTTGCTCCAGTTTTATCTAAACGATTAATTTTCCAATTGGTTAAATAAGTGTTACATAAATCATCTAATTCTTCTAAATGATCCGTGACACCTGTGACAACATTTTCTACAAAATTATTCTCTACTTCTAAATTTTCTTTTATAATTTCCTTTATATCAATAGGAAGTTTGTTTTGTCTTAAAATATCAATCTGATATAAACAAATCATACAAATTTTACGTGCTTCACTTCTATTAAGCATCTAAATCACCTTCATTCCTAACTATTTTACCAAAAAAAGAAGAAAGATACTAGTTAAAACCGTCCTTTCTTGTACATTTTAAATATGTAAACAAAATGTAAATAGATATCTATATTTTTTGAGATTTTGGCTTTATTTTTTTATAATATCTATCTAAGGAGTGAGAAAAAAATGAATAAAATTGAAATAAGTCAACAAGAACTGGCCAAATTAAAAATAATTGGTCAGGGCTCTGAAGGAACAATTTATAAGTATAATAATAAGGAACTTTTAAAAATATATCATTCCTATTCCGATTGCATGCAATTATCTATTAAAAATACGCTTTTTGACAAAGATGGTGTCAACATTACACCAATTAAAGATTATCAAAAGAAAAGAAGACAACAAAATACGATTCAATTTATAGACGAAGAAGGTGTTAAACTTTATCGTAAAGAGTCTATTTTAAAAGCTATTGAAAAGCAAAAAGATATTCATTTAACGAAACTGCCAGAAAAGTTAGTTTATGTGGATGGTCATTTAAAAGGCTGTTCTTTATATTATCACCACCCATCTTCCAATATTTATAATGCAATGTATATCCCTGTATATCGGGCACGTCTTAAAATTGTTAAAAAAATTCTTGAGGAAGTTCAAGAACTTTTAGATCATAATATTTATCACATTGATTTATGTCAACATCCAACAAGTGAAAGTCGTAACACCAATGTGTTATTAACATCTTTTTTAGATCCTCAAATTATTGATATTGATGGTCATTCAGCGATTTATTCCGCTATAAAAAATAAAAAATATCAAAAAATAACAGAGTTTTCACTAGGTGTTTTGGTTATTGAATTACTTTCCCAAGAATATATCACTGAATATATTGCTAATCCCGAAGATGAGCGTCTTTGCTATACTTTAGCTGATCGGTTGCCAGAACCTTTAATTACCGATTTTTTGAATAATGAACTCACTTTAGAAAGAATGAAAAAACATTTATATTAAGAAAGGAATTGTTGTTTTTGAAACCTCAATTAGAAATTACCAAACAAGAACTGGCCAAATTAAAAATAATTGGTTCAGGAAAAGATGGCATTATTTATAAATACAGCAAAAAAGTTATTAAAGATTTATCCTTTTTTCGATCACTCTCATCCTATTTTACAATTCTAGAATCAAAAAAATGAATTTTTATCTAATGAAGATGCGATAAAACGCATAAATGATTTGCAAAAAAAGTTTATTTAACAAACAGCGACAAGCATTTTTGATATTGGTATGTTTTCTCAATATAAAGTTCGCCTTATGTTTGTAAAAAAAATTTTAGAACAGATGATTGATGATTTATTGAAAGATAATCTTACTTTATCACGGATGGAAAAATATTTAAAATAAAAAAGCTGTTAAGAAATTTACTTCTTTCTATTCAGCTTTTTCTTATTCTTTTCTTTCTTTTTGCAAGACAAAATGTTTGTTTTTTAAATTAAAATGTGAAAGACACCAATGATAACAAGGCATAGATTCAATGAATTCTATATTTTCTGTTAAAAAGTCAGTATCTTTTATCATAATTGCATGATTAATCTGATTATAAAGATCTCTTTTTTCTTTATAGGTATAAAGAATTTCTTCATCTTTCATACCTTCACAAGGAAGATAAAAAACTTGAGGCTCATATATAGCTTGCTCTCTAGGGTTTCTGCCTATTTCATCTAAGCCAACGATAGCATCTACCTGTAAAATATTTTTGGGATTAAAGTTTTTACTTATCTCTTGTATAATAGGCATATCTTTAATCAAATAATCTTGTGTAGGCATATAAAAGAAAGTGTTTATTGGTAAATTTAAGAAAGCTTCTAATTTTTTTTTATTTTTTCCACAGATATAGAATAATTCAATATAAGAATTCATGGCAGACTCATAATCACCAGCATGCATAATCTTATTAAGTATTTCTCGTGCTACTAAAATATTTTGTTTCTTTTTATCCTCATTTTCCAGAAATTTAGGAGGATAAATTTTAATGTCTTTCATTAATAATCACCTTTCTACATTCTATTTTACTACTTGTCATTTAATTCTTCTTTTAATTCATAAATAAAATTGATTGCTTCTAAAGGGGTCATATGTAAAATATCAACATTTTTTAATTTTTCTTTAACAGGATCTTCTTTTTCTTCCGGAAACTCCATAACAAATTGAATTTGTTCTTCATTTTTTTTCTTTTTTGTTTGCTTTTCGTGTTGAATCAAAATTTCATTGGCGTCATTGATAATTTGTTCAGGGAGTCCCGCTAATTTAGCTACGTGAATACCATAACTTTTATCTACCGCGCCATTTTTAATTTTATGTAAGAAGATAAGATTCCCGTTTTCTTCCACAGCACTAACATGAACATTTTTAATAGAAGGGATTTTACTTTCTAGGGCTGTTAATTCATGATAATGGGTTGAAAAAAGAGTTTTACAACGAATATGAGTAGCTACATAAGACAAAATGCTTTCAGCTAAACTCATACCATCATAAGTCGCGGTGCCTCTTCCTAATTCGTCAAACAAAATAAGACTATCCTCGGTCGCGTTACAAATCGCATTTTTAGCTTCTTTCATTTCCACCATAAAGGTAGATTCGCCACTTACTAAATCATCACTGGCCCCAATTCGGGTAAATATTTTATCAACAATGGGTAAGTTAGCCGATGCGGCTGGGACAAAAGACCCCATCTGCGCCATGATTAAAATAATGGCTAATTGTCGCATATAAGTGGATTTACCACTCATGTTTGGTCCGGTAATTAAAAGGGTGTTTATGGATTCATCCATTACACAGTCGTTAGCGACATACTCTTTATTACTTACTTTTTCAATCACAGGGTGACGACCATTTTTAATTTCAATTTTATGATTTTCATTCAATGTAGGTCTTACCAAATGTAATTCTTCGGCATCCACGGATAAGGCTGTAATCGCGTCTAATTCAGCAATTAAATTAGCTGTATCGGTAAGACTTAAGATTTGCTTTTTAATCGTTTCTTTAATATCACAAAATAGGCAATATTCCAAATCAATGATTTTTTCTTCCGCATTTAAAATCAAAGCTTCTTTTTCTTTTAATTCAGGACTAATATAACGTTCACAGCCCGTAAGGGTTTGTCTTCTTTCCCAATGAAGGCTTTCTGGGACATTATTTATTTGACCTTTGGTAATTTCAATGTAGTATCCAAATACTTTATTGAAACCTACTTTTAAATTTTTAATGCCCGTTTCTTCTTTTAAATTATTCTCAATACTGGCGATAAATTCTTTACCACCACTACGAATTTGCTTTAATTCATCTAACTCTTTATTATATCCTTCTTTGATTAAATAACCTTCTTTAACCGTTACCGGAGGATCTTCATAAATAGCTTCTTCTAAAAGCTTATAAAGATCTTCATGGGTATCTATATTAATATCAAAATGAAGATTATGAACAATTTCTTTTATTTTAGGAAGTTCTTTTAAACTTTGTTTTAATTGTAATAAGTCCCGAGCATTTAAAGAACCACATGAAACTTTACCACAAAGTCTTTCGATATCATAAATATTATATAAGGCACTTCTTAACTCATCTTTTAAAATAAATTCTTGATTTAAAATTTCAATCTTATCATAACGTTCTTCAATCAAATCTTTCTTTTTTAAAGGATTCATAAGCCAAAATTTTAATTTCCGCGAACCCATACTTGTTTTAGTTTTATCTAAAAGCCAAATAAGCGAATACGTTCTTTCTTTTAGCCGGAGCGTTTCAACAAGCTCCAAATTACGAACCGTATGAACATCCATCATTAAATAATCATCAGGAATCACAATCTCTGCAGGTTTAAAATGTGAAAGGTCTTTTAATTCTTTAACGACTAAATAATGCATTAAATGCTTAATTGCTTCGATGTAATGAGGTTCTTCAAGAGAGTCATATACGCTTTCGTATTCGTTATTTAAAAGTTCATCATCATAAGAAAGTTCAATACCATAGTTTCCTTTTAAAGTAGATTGAAGTTCATAATCTAAATCTTTTTTTACAACGACTTCTAAAATATCAAGATTTAAAATGGTGCTTAAAAGTTTGTCTTTTTGATGTGGCAAGATAGAAACGTATATACTACCTGTTGATATATCGGCATAACAAAGGGTATAAATATAAGAAAAATCAAGAATACTTGCGATATAATGGTTATTATGTTCATTTAAAAGTTCTAAATCGACAACTGTACCTTTACTAATAACTTGGGTAACACCCCTTTTTACCATCCCTTTAGCGTCTTTAGGATCTTCTAATTGCTCACAAATGGCTACCTTATAACCCTTATTAACCAACTTCTCAATATAAGGCTTAACAGAATGAAAAGGAACACCGCACATGGGTACTCTTTCTTTAAGACCCGCATTTTTTCCAGTTAATGTAAGTTCCAATTCTCTTGAGGCTGTTAAACCATCTTCAAAGAAAAGTTCATAAAAATCACCAATACGATAGAAAAGAAGTTCTTCTTCATACTCCTTTTTTGTGTCCATATATTGTTTCATCATGGGACTTAATTCTTCATAATTTACTTCACTACGTTTCATCTTACCACCCGTACTAAAGATTATAACATAGGAATACCTATTTTGTTAAAGAAAAATCAAGGTTTTCCCTTGATTTTCCTTAATTTGCCAATTTATCACAAATAAGATTAGCAAGCTCTGTTGGATTTTCTACTGGAAGTCCTTCAATAAGACAAGCCTCGGCATATAAAATCTTTGTATAATCTTTTAAAGCGTCTTTATCAATTTCATATAAGTGTTTTAATTTATCGGCAATCTTATGATTTGCATTAATCTCTAAAACTTTATTGGCTTTGATTTTTTCATCGGTTGGCATAGCATTAATGACTTTTTCCATTTCAATAGAAATATCACCTTCACTTACTAAACAAACAGGATGATTTTTCAAACGATTCGTAAATTTAACATCCGAAATATCTGTTAAAGCACCTTTCATAAGGCCAAGTAAATCTTTGCATTCTTCGTTAATCTTTTTGATTTCTTCTTTTTCTTCTTCCGTATCTAGATTTAAGTCTTCTTTACAAATATTGACAAACTTTTTACCTTCATATTCTCTTAGGCTTTGGAAAGTAAATTCATCAACGTATTCGGTACAATATAAGATCTCATAACCTTTATCATTGACTTGCTCTACTTGAGGCATAAGTTTGATCTTATCCGTTGTTTCCCCACAAGCGTAATAAATAGCTTCTTGGCCGTCTTTCATTCTTGAGACATAATCTTTTAAAGAGGTCATTTTATTTTCATAAGAAGAAGCAAAGATAATTAAATCTTGAAGTTTGTCTTTATGCATACCAAAGTCCGCATAAATGCCGTATTTTACCGTAGCTCCGAAAGCTTTAAAGAATTTCTCATAATTTTCTTTATCCTCTTTCATCATGGTACTTAATTCTTTAATAATTTTTGTTTCAATATTCTTTGCAATAAGTTTTAAATTTTTATCTTGTTGAAGCATTTCTCTTGAAATATTCAAAGATAAATCCGGAGAATCTACGACACCTTTCACAAAACTAAAGTAATCAGGAAGTAAATCAGCACAGTTTTCCATGATTAAAACCCCATTAGAATAAAGTTGTAATCCTTTTTCATATGTTTTTGTATAAAAATCATAAGGTGCATGACTTGGGATAAAAAGTAAACTGTTAAAACTTACTAATCCTTCAGCACTGGTATGAATGACTTTTAAAGGCTTTTCATAGTCCATGAATTTATCACTGTAGAAGGTATTATAATCTTCCTCTTTAATCTTTTTCTTATCCCTTTTCCATAAAGGAATTTGATCATTTAAAGTTTCTATTTCCGTATGAGTTTCATATTCATTTTCGGTGCCTTCTTTTAAATGACTGTGTGTAATTTCCATCTTAATTGGGTAAGTAATATAATCAGAATATTTTTTAATAAGTCCTCTTAAACGGTAATCTTCTAAGTATTCTGAATATTTTTCATCTTCCGTATCCTCTTTTAAGGTTAAAATAATATCGGTACCATAAGTTTCTTTAGAAGTACTTTCGATGGTATACCCATCAATGCCTTCACTTGTCCATTTATAGGCTTCATCCCTACCATAAGCTTTTGATATCACTTCGATTTTAGAAGAAACCATAAAAGCACTGTAAAAGCCAACACCAAATTGACCAATAATATCAATATCTTTTTGAGGTTCTTTTTCTTCTTTAAAAGCAAGAGAACCACTCTTAGCAATGGTACCTAAGTTTGTTTCTAACTCTTCTTTGGTCATACCACACCCATTATCACTAATAGTTAATGTGCGATTTTCTTTATCCGTTTTTAAAAAGATTTCAAACCCTTTCGTATCTACCTTAATATCTTTATTAGTAAGAGATTCATAATGAAGCTTATCAATCGCATCACTGGCATTAGAAATGATTTCTCTTAAGAAAATTTCTTTATTTGTATAAATTGAATTTATCATTAAATCCATTAATTTTTTTGATTCTGCTTTAAATTGTTTTTTAGCCATATCCATTCCTTCTTTCAACACTTAAAGTTATAACACATTTATTTAGCACTGTCAATATATGAGTGCCAATAATTAAGTGTAAGTATAATAACAATAAGACAAGGCAAGTTCTATAGATTAAAAATTTACACAAAAAAAAGAGCCTATTTTGCTTTTATAGTCTCTTTTCGTCACTTATTTTTTAAAATAAAGCGTACATTTTGTCTTAGAAACAGTCATATTCTTTACCAAGATAGACCAAGTTTCTAAATTAAGTTCAGGAGTAGCACCGTTTGTACAGGTTGATTTTCCAGAATCTAGAAGATACCCTTCTTCTTCTTTTGGCATAGACTTACTTATTTTATCATCCACATAAAAAGCAAAGTAAATGTCTCCTGGATCTGAAACAGAACCATTAATAACATCAAATTTTTTTTCTTCGCTATAATAAGCAAAGGACGTATATAAATAAATTCCTGCTAATAATAAAGTTGTCAAAATAAGAAATAAGCCAATGATTTTATTTGAAGATCTTTTTTCTTTATATTTTTTTAATTGCATTTTAAATTCACCGTATACTTTCTATCTAAAAAAATTATATAATATTTTAAAAGAGATAACAAGTTTGAATATTTAAAGAAATGTCTCATAAAGTAAATTAGGTGATAAACATGAAACTTAAATTAAATAATAAAGAAATTGAAATCAAAAAAGCTGTGAAATTTAAAGATCGGCTTTTAGGCCTTATGGGAAAGACAAATATTAATTATGGTATTCTTTTTCCTAAATGTAACGCGATTCATACCTTTTTTATGAAAGAAAACATTGATGTTATTGGCTTAAATGATTCGAATCAAGTCATTTACATTTACCGAGATGTTCCTCCTAACAAAGTGGTTAAAGTAAGTGATGAACCTAAAAAAACTCATATTTTAGAATTACCTAAAAATACGAGTTTAAAATTTTATATTGGTTCTGTATTAAAATTTATTCCTTAAATTCAAATAAATAATCCATTATTTGAACTTCATCTCCACGTTTTGCACCAAGACGTTCGAGCTCGTTATCAATACCCATTCCTTTAAGTTTTCTTCCAAAACGAAGAACAGCTTCTTTTTCTTCGAAACGTGTCATAGCAAAAAGTTTATTGATTTCCTCACCCTTTATAATCCATATACCATCTTCTTTAGTAATCGTATAAGGTTTTTCGTTTTTAAAACGATAAACAACGGTTGATTCATATTCATCATTTTGATAAACTCTTGTTTTCGGAAGCGTATCAATCATTATTTTTAAATGAAGCATTAAATCATCTAAGCCTTCTTTTGTAAGACCACTTATTTCATAAATTTCTTTATCTGGATATTTTTCTTTAAATTTTTTAAGATTTTCTTCATAGGAAGGTAAATCTTTTTTATTTGCTAAAATAATTTCTTTCTTTTGAGCAAGAGCATCACTATAGTTTATAATTTCATTTCGAATAATTTCATAATCTTGAATAGGATCTCTTCCTTCTTCACTTCCCATATCAATGACATGAGCCAAAATACGACAACGAGAAGCATGTCTTAAAAAGTCAAGGCCAAGGCCGACGCCTTTACTTGCTCCTTCAATCATTCCGGGCAAATCCGCTAAAATAAAAGAACTTTTATCTTTTAAAGTGACAACGCCTAAATTAGGACTTAACGTTGTAAAATGATAACTTGCTATTTTAGGATTAGCACTGGTAACTGCATTTAAAATAGTACTTTTACCAACGCTTGGCATACCTACCAACCCAACATCAGCAAGAAGTTTTAATTCACATTTTATATATCTTATTTCACCTGGTTCTCCTAATTCAGAAAATTCTGGAGCTGGTTTTTCATGAGTTGCAAAAGCTGTATTTCCTCTTCCACCTCTTCCACCATGAGCCACAACAACTTCTTCTTTATCTTCTAGTAAATCAGCAAGAACAAGACCAGTATCTTCATCAAAAATTGTTGTGCCAACCGGTACCTTTATAATAACGTCATCAGCATTACTGCCACGTCTATTTTTGCCTTTACCATTTTCTCCTTTTGTTGCTTTAACAATCTTGTGATATTTTAAATCAACGAGTGTTTTTAAACTTTCATCACAAACAAAGACAATGTCACCACCTTTGCCACCAGAGCCACCATCAGGGCCTCCCATTGGAATATATTTTTCCCTCCGAAAAGAAGTACAACCGTCACCACCTTTTCCTGCCATTAATTTCATTTTTACAACATCAACAAACATAATAAACCTCCTAACTTATATATTTTTTCGTACAAGTAATGTTTGATAAGGAGCTTCAAATCCCCAAGAAAGGTAAAGCTCTTTTAATTTTTTATTTTCAGCTATCATATGAGCGAAAGAAAATTTTTCACAATAATAATTTTCAAAATCTATCTTTCTTTTTAAAGTTTCTAAAAGTATTTTCTTACCAATGTAATAATGTTTCTTTTGATAATCTGGATGAACAAATAAATAAGAGATATAAAGTACTGGAGCATGTGAAGAAACATAACACCCTGCGACAATCTTATCTTTGTAAAGTGCCATGATTCCAGATGTATTTTCAGCAAAAAATTCTTTTGTTAACGTTTCGACATTTTCATTAGGCTTATCAAAAGCGTCCAATCTAACTTTTTCTAAGTTCCTAACTATTTCATAATTACAAGGTATTATTTTTAATTTTATATCTTCGTCCAACATACTTATTTTCCCCCCCTTTAAAATAAGTATGTTTTATTCTAGCATAAATCTATAGGGAATACAAACGTTTTATAGAACCTTTTCTTAAAGACACCACTTACGGCAAAAATAAGCCTTAACTGGCTTATTCTTTATAAATTTTCATGAAATACTCATAAAGTTCCTGACACTTTTGAATGTCCATTTCCTTAACGTCTTTCAAAGGATTTTCTAAGTGTAATTTTTCATATTTAGAAAAACCTAAATGATGAAACGGTAAAAATTCAATCTTTTCAATATTATTGATTTTTTTTAGATAAGATGCCAGTTCTTTTAAATAATTTTCATTATCCATCATTCCAGGAACAATAACTTGTCGTATCCAAACTGGTTTTCCACTTTTGTTTAAAGCCTCGATGAATTTTAAAGAAGAGGCCATACTTTGGCCTGTTAGCTTTTTATAGCCTTCTTCATTTGTAAATTTAACATCAAATAAAACAATGTCCGTTAAAGATAAAATCTCATCATAATCATCAAGACCAACGCCACACGTATCTAAAGCAATTGAAATATCTTCTTTTTTTAATTTTTTCATCACTTCTATAAGAAAATCTTTTTGTAAAGTTGGTTCTCCTCCTGAGAAAGTAACTCCACCATTATTTCTCTTAAAATAAGGTTTATTTCGTTTTATTTTTGAAACAAGTTCTTCTGCGGTCATTTGGTTGCCAGCCATTTGCCACATTTCTGGATTATGACAATATAAACATCTTAAACGACATCCACTTAGGAAAATAACGGTACGAATACCAGGTCCATCCACGAGTCCAAAAGATTCAATAGAATTAATATAACCCGTCATTATAATTTTTCATGGAAAGTTCTTGCGATAACTTCCTCTTGTTGCTTCCTTGTTAATCTATTAAAACGTACAGCATACCCTGAAACACGAATCGTTAAAAGTGGATATTTTAAAGGATGATTCATTGCATCTATAAGGGTTTCTCTATTTAGTACATTTACATTTAAATGATGTGCTCCTTGACTAAAATATCCTTCTAATAAAGAAACAAGATTGGTTATTTGTTCTTCTTTGCTATGACCAAGACTTGTTGGAACAATACTAAAGGTATTGGAAATCCCATCTTCACAGCATCCTTGATAATGAAGTTTGGCTACTGAATTTAAGCTTGCAATCGCCCCATTTTCATCTCTTTGATGCATTGGATTCGCTCCAGGAGCAAAAGCAACGCCTTTTTTTCTTCCATCTGGAGTGGCCCCTGTTTTAGATCCATATACCACATTTGATGTAATTGTTAAGACAGAAAGTGTTGGATGAGCATTTCTATAGCAAGGATGACTTGATAATTCTTCGTAAAATTTTTCTAAGACTTCTTTAGCTAAATCATCGACACGATCATCATCATTTCCATATTTAGGAAAATCGCCGGTTATTTCAAAATCCACCATGATTCCATCTTCGTCTTTTATTGGTCTTACTTTAGCATATTTAATAGCAGATAAAGAGTCTGCAACAACAGAAAGCCCCGCAACACCATAAGCCATTAGTCTTCTAACATGTGTATCATGTAAAGCCATTTGGCCAGCTTCGTAAGCATATTTATCATGCATATAATGAATAACATTCATCGCGTCACTATAAATAGAAGCAATTTCCTTAAGCATTCTAAAATAGTTTTCTTTAACCGTTTCAAAATCTAAAATTTCATCCGTATTTTTAGCAAAACCATCAATAACTTTTTCCTTTTTTATTTCATCGATTCCACCATTTAATGAATAAAGTAGAGCTTTAGCAAGGTTACAACGAGCTCCAAAAAATTGCATATCTTTTCCTTCACGCATAGCCGATACACAACAAGCAATAGCGTAATCAGGACCATATAAAGGTCTCATAACGTCATCATTTTCATATTGAATAGCATCCGTTGTAATAGACATCTCGGCACAGTAAGTTTTAAAATTTTCTGGTAATTTTTCACTCCATAAAACAGTCATATTAGGTTCTGGAGCCGTATCTAAATTGACAAGCGTATGTAAAAGTCTTAAAGAGGTTTTGGTAACTAAGGATTCTCCCTTATCATTTAATCCACCAATAGAACATGTCACCCAAGTTGGGTCGCCAGAAAATAACTCGTCATATTCAGGCGTTCTTAAATGTCTTACTAAACGAAGTTTAATAACAAATTGATCAATAATTTCTTGAACATTTTCTTCTGTTAATAATCCTTTTTCTACATCTCTTTCAAAATAAATATCAAAAAAGGCATCTACTCTACCAAGACTCATTGCGGCACCGTTGTTTTCTTTAACGGCTGCTAAATAAGCAAAATAAGTCCACTGAACAGCTTCTTTTGCATTAGAAGCTGGTTTAGAAATATCAAAACCATAAGACGCCGCCATTTTTTTAATTTCATCTAAAGCCTTATATTGCATAGAAACTTCTTCACGTAAACGAATTAAATCATCTGTCATAGGACCAGTTAAATTATCCCAATCTTTTTTCTTTTCACTCATTAAATAATCAATACCGTAAAGAGCCACTCTTCTATAGTCACCAATAATTCGACCACGGCCATAAGCATCTGGTAATCCTGTTAAAAGGCCTACATGGCGGGCTTTTCTAACGCTTTCCGGATAAGCATCAAAAACGCCATCGTTATGCGTTTTACGAAATTCTTTAAAATATTTAGCTACCGTATCATCTAATTTATAGCCATAAGCTTCTAATTCCTGATAAACCATACGAATGCCACCATAAGGATTAACTATCCGTTTTAACGGCTTATCTGTTTGAAGACCAACAATAACATTATCTTCATCACATATATATCCAGGCGCAAAAGAATTAATACCGGACATATGTGTTGTATCAATATCTAAAACATGTTTTTCTAATTCTTCTTTCAATAAATCTTCGCATGTTTGCCACACCTTTTTTGTTTTAGAAGTTGAGTCTTTTAAAAAAGATCCATCTCCATCATATTCTTTATAGTTTTTTAAAATAAAGTCAGATACATTTATTTCATCCATCCAGACTCCACTTTTAAAACCATTCCATTCTTGTTTCATTTATTTCCTACCTTTCACCTCTTAAGTATATCAAGATAACTTCTAATTTTAAAGCAAAATAACTGTTCTTTGACAAAAAAAGATGTGCTATTTATATAAAACAGACACGTCTTAATTATAATAAATACTTATCCTAATACATAGGGATCTTCCAAAGTACCTTCACCAGACAAAATAGAAACATTAGGTTTTAAATAAATAGAAGGACGGACACCATTATTAACACCCACATAGTTGGTATTGACGTCTCCAGTATCTCTAATATACATCGCATCACTAGCAGATGAAGAGAACGCATAATGAAAAATAGTCCACTGAGTAGATGAATTATATATCCAATCATTAGATCTGCAATCACTATAAGAACTAGCAATCCAATTAGACATTTTTTCATTTGAGCAACTGCTTTGACTTGCAGCTCTTCTTCCACTAGTCGCATATCCATAATCAGAAGGATATATTAATCCTACTTTTCCTGTCCACGTTGTCGTTCTTTCTACGGTATCATTACAATAGTTTCCTGATGAACATATCTTCCCTGTATTATTACTTCTTTCTAATTCATAGAATTTACTAGTTATTGTATCATACCCATATATGACACCATCGTTACTTCCGGTATTCCAGATAGCATCCCCTATTAATGCTTTTAAATTTTCTTTTAAGCCACTACTTGCAAAATCACAAGAAGATGTTGTATTACTTTGACCACTATAACATGTGCCTGAACCACCATTGTAGTACAAAGAACCTCCAACGCTTTCACTTTCATACCCTGGATTTAAAAGTTTCATTAAATCGGCTTGACTCCACTCATTTATACCATAGCCTCCATTTATGCTAGAATCGGATGTATCCCAAGAATATCCTCCTATTGACTCTGACCGGATTAATTTTATACGGCTTTCTTTCTTGCCTGTGCCATCATCTATGCTATTCATCACACCAACGATTCGCCATAACTCATCATCTATTTTTATATAATTACATGGATTTGATCCGACATATCTTAAATTGTTATCACTCGTTCCATCATATACGAAGGTATATGTACAATTATCTCCTTCTTTATCTGGCACTGTATAAACATCTGTTGAACTAATATCTGCTCCACTTACTAATGATACTATTGTCTCTACCGCAGATTTCGGTATTTCTTCTGCATAGCTTGTTGTGACAACTACTTTTGAACTAAATTTAGCATTTTGAACACCTTCGGTATTCATATCCACATTTTCGTCTAACCATAATCTTAAGGTATAAGTTTTAGATTCTTTTACATTTAAATAGCCTGTTGTTAAATTAAATGCTATTTTAGCATTATCTAAGGTTTTCGTGGTTGTTTGATAACTTGATAATAAACTCGTTGTTATCTCTGTCTCGGTATCATTTGTTTTTGATGATATCATAGCTTTAACGGCATCGTTGTTTGTTAAAGTCGTGGTATTTAAGACTTCTAGATTAACATTAAAAGAAGCATAGGAATCACAAGAATTGGTAATCGTGAATTCATATGGTACTAATTTCTTTCCTTCTTCATCTAAGATTGGGTAGGCCTTTTGTAAACTAATATTGTCTTTATCTTCATAAGTGATATTAAAACATGATGAAACAATATCATTTTGACCAGTTTGAGTTAAGTTCAATACCCATAAAGCATAAGAGACGCCTATAACAGCGATGATACCTATTAATAAAACAATTGTAATTAAAATATTTCTTCTCTTTTTTTCCATAAATGGAACAACTCCTTTTTCTTTTTAGTATGTAACAGTATGGTGCGTTTTAAACGCTTTTTACTTAGTACATAAAACATTATAACATTTCAATACCATTTAGTTATAAATGTGAAGGGTAATAGTGATTTTTTGCAAGAAAAAATCACCATAGTCTTCCTATGATGATTATAACAGATACCCCCCCCCCGAACGTCAAGAGGCAATTTTATTTTTCTTCTAAATCCTTATGATAATCACAGTTTAAACAATGAATACCATCTTTTTTTTCAACTAAAACACCTTGACAATTTGGGCATTTTTGAAGTATTGGTTTATCCCAAGAAGCAAAGTCACATTTTGGATAGTTGCTGCAACCATAAAATATTTTGCCACGTTTTGTTTTGCGCTCAATAATTTTACCGTCGCATTTTGGGCAAGGCATAACTTCTACTACTTTTTTCTCTTCTTTTTTAATATATTTACAATTTGGATAATTGGAACAAGCAACGAATTCTCCATATCTACCATGGCGTATGACTAAAGAAGAACCACATAAAGGACACATTTCACCAGTTTCTTGAGGTTGTGCTTTTTCCATTTTGCCAAAAGCATCTTCGACCATTGGTTCAAATTCATTATAAAAAGTTTTTAACACATCGACATTATTAATTTTATCTTCAGCAATTTCATCTAATTCTGTTTCCATATTAGCCGTGTATTCTACATTTATAATGTTACTAAAAAATTCTTGAAGTTTATCTGTAATTTCAAACCCTACTTTAGTTGGGACAAATTTCTTTTCTTCTAAAGTAACATATTCCCGGTCTTTTAATGTCTGAATGGTAGGAGCATAGGTACTTGGTCGTCCAATTCCTAAACTTTCCATCGTTTTTATTAAAGAACCTTCGGTATATCGTGATTCTGGTTTGGTAAAATGTTGTTCTTTTTTTATTTCTTCTTTCTTTATTTTACCTTCTTCATAAGCGTCAAAATCAGGTAAAATCGTATCTTTCTGATCTTCATATTTACTATACACTTTTAAATATCCATCAAAAAGTAAAACACTTCCTGTCGTTTTAAATAAATAATCGTTATTTAAAAGAGAGACGGATGTATTAAGCAGTTTCGCTGGCGCCATAATAGAAGCTAAAGCCCGCGTATAAATCATTTCATAAAGTTTGTATTCTTCTGGTGATAAAGATTTCTTTAATTTTTCAGGTGTATTTAAAATACTTGTTGGTCGGATACCTTCGTGGGCATCTTGAATATTTTCCTTTTTCTTAGGAACTTTTACTTGACCTACATAATTTGCTCCGTAAGTGGTTTTTATATAATCTTTGGTCTCAGTAACAAATGATGGGGAAACACGTTCTGAATCCGTTCTCATATAAGTAATTAAACCAATACTTTTCCCCTCTACTTCAACCCCTTCATATAATTTTTGGGCAATTCGCATGGTTCTTGATGAAGAAAAACCAAGCTTATTTGAGGCCATAGTTTGTAAAGTTGTTGTTTTAAAAACCGGTTTGCTATTTCGTGAGGCTTCTTTGGTTGTTTTATCTGCTATTTTAAAATAATCTTCTAAGCTTTCAACAATATTTGTTGCTTCTTCTTCATTTTTAATGGTAATTTTTTTATTTTTATATTTTTCTAAAGTCGCGGTGAAATCTTTAAATATTGCTTCAATTGTCCAGTATTCTTCTGGAACAAAAGCTTGAATTTCTCTTTCTCTATCAACAATCAATTTTAAAGCAACACTTTGAACACGGCCAGCACTTTTACCACCCGTCTTACTCTGCATAAGTTTACTCAAACGAAACCCAATAATTCGGTCTAAAATACGTCTTGTTTCTTGACTTTTTACAAGATTGTCATCAATTTTACGAGGATTTTTTAAAGCATTTAAAACAACATCTTTTGTGATCTCATTAAAAGTAACACGAACATATTTATCTTCATCAATTTTTAAAGTTTCTTTTAAATGCCAAGAAATAGCTTCACCTTCGCGGTCAGGGTCGGTAGATAATATAATTTCATCGGCTTCTTTAACGTCTTTTTTTAATTCTTTGATGAGACTACTTTTTCCTTTTATAGGCACATAACTCGCTTTAAAATCATTGTCAACATCAACCCCTAATCCGAACTTACCAGATGTGGCTAAATCCATGATGTGGCCTTTACTTGAAACAACTTTATAGTCACTTCCTAAAAAACCTGTAATAGTTTTACTCTTGTGTGGTGACTCCACGATCATTAGTTTCTTCATTTTGCTTATCTTTCCTTTCTTGCAAAGCTTTTTCTAAATAATCAAAATAATTACTTGTAATAGCAAGCCTACTCATTTCTTTTTTATTGTAAATGGATTGATTAATTTTTTGAATTTCTTCTGTTGTATAAGTGTCCTCTTTTAAATACGTAATCGTTCCATTTAAAGCATTATAAAATGCTTTGTCATCCATCCAAGAAGAATCTGTGAAAACAACTCTATTTTCATAAGATGGTGAAAACAAATCAGTTCCCATATAAAATCTAGAATCATAATCTAAATCAAATAAATTAGCCAATGTCGGTAAAATATTAATATAAGATGTCTTTTGATCAAAAACTTTGGCTTCTAATTTACTATTATATATAACAAAAGGAGTCTTTTCAATATCATTGTAATAATCGACATCATAATCAACAATTTTAGCAACATTTTCTTTTGAAAGTCCATAAGGATAATGATCTCCATATAAAACAAGTACAGTATCATCTAATATACCTTTATCTTGTAATGAATCTAGTAAAACACCTAAGGCATCATCGGTAATTTTAAGTTTTGACAAATAACGTGTTAATTCTTCATCGTAACCAAGTTTTTCAAACAAACTCATGTATTTATCCCCTTCACCACTGTCGTATGCATACGCCATATGGGCACTTACTGTGGTGACAAAACTCATAAAAGGTTTGGATTCGTCTTGAGCATAAGATAAAATTTGGCCCATCATTAAACCATCATTAGGCCAGTGAACTCCATCGTTAATATAGGAAATGTTAAGATCATTGACATTATAAAAATGTTCACTACCAAGATTAGGATGATAAATACTTCTTTTATAATACGTGTCATCAAAATCATGGAAACTGGTTACTTTATAACCACTGTCTTTGAAACGATTAAATAAAGAAGTAAAATACGTATTATTAAGATAAGTATTAGCTGTACAAGTCGTTGGAATTGCATAAAGACTGGTAATGCCAGAAAATTCATTATCTGCGGTGGAGCATGCTCCTCTAGGGCTATAATTATTTTGCCAATACCAACTATTTTTTAAAAGCCGAGCAAAATTAGGATAGTATTCTGCTTGAGAAATGGCATAATTAACCGATTCCATCATAATAACAATAACATTTTTACCTTTAAAATAGCCTGTATAATCATTTTTTTCAGTTAAAGAATTTTGAATAAAATAGGAATTTAATTTTTTATACGTTGAATCTTGTTCGTCTTTGATGACTTGGAGCCAAAGACTATCATCCACTGTTTCGGTAATTTCATTATTTTCTTCCCCTACTTTATGAGGAAAAATAAGTTCCTTAATATCCAAAAACAAATAAGTTTGGCCACCAAATTGATTTATAGCAATAGAGGAATTTGAAGGATTAAAAATAAGTTCTTTATTAGAAATTAACTGCAAAGGATTTTGCATAAATGAAAGATTAATACTTCCCACCCAAAAAGGAATATTTACTATCATTAAAGCGATATAATAAATAATTTTATTTTTCTTTTGCTCAAAAAGAGAATAAGATTTTTTTAAAAAGGTAAGAAAATATATAATAAATGGAGCAAAAAGAGCATAACTTTCTACCGAAAAGCTTTGTAAAAAGCTGGCAATATAGTCGGTAACCGCGCCAGCTTGAGATGCGGTATTTAAAGAAATAAACATGCCAAGATAATTATAAAATCCTAATTGTAACCAATCATAAAGACTAGCTAAAAATAGGCATATTGCTATCACAAAAAAACGTTTCTTCTCCGATTTAAATAACAAAGAAAAAAGCACTACGAAAGAGCCATAGATAAACGATGCCATTAAAATCCGTAAGGTAGCGTAATCCCATAAAGGAAAATGAAGCATTATTCTTAATAAAAGCTCTATAGCAAAGAAAAAGAAAATAGGAAGTAAAGAAAAAATAATACTTCTTAATTTATTTTGCCTCTTCATCCATTTTCCCACTTTCTACTATATTTTTAACGGGTTTATAGGAAAAACGATAATCTGGTGTTACCCCATACTTTTTTATAAGTTCCAGATGTCTTTTTGTTGGATAACCCTTATGCTTCTTAAATTCATATTCAGGATACTTTTTATCCAATTCATACATATAATGGTCTCGTGTTACTTTAGCCAGTACAGAGGCTGCCGCAATAGTAATAGAAAGGCCATCACCATGGATAATTGGTTTTACTGGAACATCCATATCTAATATAGGCATTGCATCTGTTAAAATATAATCTGGTTTTACCTTTAAATCAGCAATAGCCTTTTTCATAGCCAAGCGACTGGCTTCATATATATTAATTTCGTCAATTGTTTTAGCATCAACTATGCCAATACCATAAGCTATAGCGTCTTGTTTAATGATTTCAAAAAATTTTTCTCGTTTTTTTTCACTTAATTTTTTAGAATCCGTAAGACCATCTAAATGGTAATTTAAAGGCAAAATAACAGCCCCAGCAACAACAGGACCAACAAGAGGACCGCGACCAGCTTCATCTGTCCCGCATATTAAGGTATAGCCTTCTTTGTATAGTTCTTTTTCAAACGCTAATAAATCATTCATTTTTACTACTTCCTATCAAAAGTGATTCCTTTTATTTTTTCTAATTTTATATCATTAATTATCTTCGTAGAAACTCTTTCATAATCTACTTCACCATTTTTTAAAGCTCCAATTTTCTTACCAATTGTCTCATAAGCTTCCATGATATTCTCATCTGTTACAGAGTCAATATCATAATTTTCTTTTAACTTAGTAGGATAATACATCGATAATTTTTTTAAAATATAAACAGCAATATCATCTAAAGGTAAAACTTCTTCTTTTATCGCTGTGAAAGACGCTAAATTAAAAGCTATCTCATTTTGATCTAATTTAGGCCATAAAATTCCTGGCGTATCTAAAAGCAAAATATCACTATGAGTGCGTAACCAGCTAATATTTTGGGTCACACCTGGTTTATTTCCAACATTGGCCACCTTTCTTTTACATAAACGATTAATAAGAGTACTTTTACCAACGTTTGGAATACCAACAACTAAGGCTCTAATTTCTTTTTCTTTTAAGCCCTTATCTAATCTTTTTTCTTGTGTTTTAGCCATGATTTGGTGCGTTAGGGTTATTATTTTTTCATAATCATTAGAATTATTTAAATCTACAAGAACAACCGGAGTGCCTAAATTTTCATAATAATTTACCCAGCTTTGTGTTATTTTCTCATCACACAAATCTTTTTTGGTCATAATTAAAATTTTAGGCTTATTACCTATAATATTATAGATATCTTTAATCTTTGAAGAAAAAGGAATTCTAGCATCCACAACTTCATAAACAATATCTATGAGTGGATATTTTTCTGCAATCAACCTTCTCGTTTTGGCCATATGGCCGGGATAAAAATTTATATTTGTACGACTTTCTTGGTTCATCTTTATCAGCTCCTTCATTTTTACTGGCAAACTACTTCTTATATTTTCCCAAATTTACTAAAAGGAAAAATAATAAAATCCGCAACACCTTTTATATTTTCTTTCTTTTCAGGTCCAAAAATATGACTATCTAAAGAGATTTCACGATTATCTCCTAAAATAAAGTACTCATCTTCCTTTAAAGTGATTGCTTCAAAATCATCTGTTTTACCATAAGCGTAAGAGTCTTCTATCTTATGATCATTAATATAAAGAACGCCATTTTCACATTTAATGGTTTCTCCAGGAAGACCATAAACTCTTTTTATAATCGTATCGACTTTTTTATCATTTTCAATTAAATCAGCCACAATAATATCATAACGTTCGATTTTTTTTCTACGCCACAAAAGCATAATTTCATTTCCACTTAACGTATCATACATGCTCATACCATTTACTTTTATCGGTGTCACAAGATAAAAACGAATAAAAATGACAGCAAGTAAAATCAAGAGATACGGTAGGCTTTCTTTTACTATTTTTTTCATGAAACATCACCTGCTTTTTCATTTTATCATAGTTTTCAGAGAAAAAAAAGTAAACCTCGACGAAAAACAGGCGATTTCATTTGACTTTGCCCCTTCTTTTTGATAAGATTTTAAAGAGAAAAAGCGAGGTGAAAGATAATGGCAAAGAAAGTATCAACCAAAAAACCTTTAACAGTTAATTCAAGAAGTAAAGCGCTAAACGCAACAAAAAGAGTTCAAAAGCCAAATTTTCAAAAGAAGACTATCAATGGAGAAAAAGTAGTTATTAGTGCAAGAGAAGCTAAAAAAATGGCTTAATTTGGTATTAAAAAAATGAAGTTGTTGCTTCATTTTTTTGTTTGCCACAAAGTTTTGACTCTTTTTAAAGCCGTATTTAAATTATTTTTATGCTCGACTTCCAAAATACGAAAACGATCTAAAAGATAAGTCTTATATTCATCTAAAGACATTCCTTTTTGACTCATAAAGCTTTTAAGATCTTCATCCGTCACTTTTTTGCGATTAAAAGGTTCATTTTCTACTTTAAAATTCATATCATGATAAACAATTTGAAAGCCAAAAAGTGTACTTTTTAAATTACTATTTACATAGTAGGCGTAAGGCTTATCCGTTGGAGCTATTTTTTTATCTAAATTTCGATAGATTTCTAAAGAAACTAGAGGAATTTCTCTACCTGTAAAATATTCTTTTACCATGCCAGGATGTTTAGATGGCACAACAATAATAGCTTCATGATTTAAAAAAACATTATCTTCTTGAAACACACCAAGTTGAGTCGTTAAAAAATTATCCTTTCTTTCTTTATCCATAGCAAGCACTTCTTTGTTTACCTCACATAGCTGGATCATATATTTATTTTCTTTCATTGCAATTTCTCTCCTTTATAAAATTATATTATAGGAGATATTTTGTTCATTCTCAAAAAAAAGTAATAAAGTTGACATTTCTTGACACACAAAAAGCCTCAAAGCAATTATTTGAGACTTTTTTAATCTTATTTTTCAAACTGTGAATTATACAAATCGGCATAAAAACCGTTCTTTTTGATAAGTTCATCATGATTACCAGTTTCAATAATATTACCGTCTTTCATAACTAAAATCAAATCAGCATTTTTAATGGTTGATAAACGGTGAGCAATAATAAATGATGTTTTTCCTTCACAAAGTTTATCCATAGCTTTTTGGACTAATTCTTCTGTTCTTGTGTCAACATTACTTGTCGCTTCATCCAAAATTAAGAATGGAGATGAAGAAAGCATAGCTCTAGCAATCGTTAAAAGTTGTCTTTGACCAGACGAAACACTATCATTATCACCTAACTCGGTATCATAACCATCCGATAAAGTTTTAATAAAATGATCTAGCCCAACAACTTTACAAACTCGTTTGACATCGTCATCGCTAATATTATCACGACTGTAAATAATATTTTCTTTGATGGTACCATTAAATAACCAAGTATCTTGAAGAACCATTGTAAATAAATCATGAACATTTTCTCTGGTTAAATCTTTAATACTTTTACCATCAATAATGATATCTCCTCCACTGATGTCATAAAACTTCATTAATAAGTTTACCATTGTAGTTTTACCAGCACCCGTTGGACCAACAATTGCTACTTTTTGACCGCTTTTTACTTTAGCACTAAAGTTATGAATGGTTGGTTTTTCATTGCCGTCATATTTAAAGACAACATTTTTAAATTCAATATTTCCTTTGGCATCTTCTAGAGCTAAATGTTCTTTTAAAGAAGATTCATCTTTCATTTCTTCTTCGTCTAAAAATTCAAATACTCTTTCACTCGCTGCGGCAGTTGATTGTAATGAAGTCATGGCTTGAGCAATTTGAGATAATGGTGAGGTAAACATTCTAACATAAGTAATGAAAGCAATAATAACGCCAAAACTAATTTTACCATTGATAGTAAGTAAAGCTCCGACAATACAAACAGCAACATAGCCAAAGTTACCAATAAAGTTCATCATAGGCATCATAAGACCTGATAAAAATTGACTTTTACGGTTAGCATTATAAACGTTTTCATTTAAAGAATCGAATTTTTCATTAGAAATCTTTTGAGCATTGTAAGCCTTGACAACATTTAAGCCACCATAAACTTCTTCAATATGTCCGTTTAAAGCTCCTAACTCTTCTTGACGTGCGACAAAGTATTTTTGTGATTTACTTAAAACCCCAAACATAAAGACAAAACCTAGTAAACTCGATAAAATAGCTGTAAGAGCAAGGATCCAATTTGTTACGAACATCATGATAATGGTACCAATAAATAAAGTTAAAGCACTTACTAAAGGTGACAAACTCATATTTAATGATTGAGCAATACTATCAACATCGTTTGTCACACGAGATAAGATATCTCCTGATTGATGAGCGTCAAAATATTTTAAAGGTAATAAATTAATTTTATGAGAAATTTTACCTCTTAATTCTTTAGCAAAACCATTAGAAACATTGGTCATTAAAATAGATTCAATGTAATTAAATAAGGCACTTATTAAATAAAGCGTTAATAAAAATAAGGCTATTTTTTTAATGACATCCATATCCATATATGGTTCAATAAGTAAGCGAACACTTTCAGGAGCTCCCTCTAATTTTTGATATATTTCGGAACTATTTGATTCATTTAAGGTAGATAAAATATTTAAAAAGTTTAGTTGGTCTTTTGAAGAAATTGTAATATTATCGATTGTGATATCAGATAATAAGACGTTTTTAACATCATCTTTTAAAATAAACTCTTTATTATTCATTCCCTTTAGAAAAGAAATTTTATCTTCTTTAGTTACTGTTATTCCTTTAAAATTTGAATCTTCAAACAATAAATTTAATAAATCATCAGAAAAAGTAGCTAGATATGTAAAATCTTTTTTACCATCTTTTAAATCACTTAAATAAGTTTGAAAATTTTCTTTTTCTTCTGTACTAATAGAAGAAGAAATCATAATTTTCATTAAAGTATTATTATCTAAATTAAAACTTAAATATTCTGGTAAAGATGTCATTAAATTATTTTGAATATCTGTAGCGATCTCTGTCATGTTATTCTGATTAATAATTAAGCCCTTTTGAATTTCATCTGTCAAATTAGATAATTTATTTGGAGCAAATAAAGACAAAATAGAACCAAGAGCTGCTAAAATCAAAGCAAGAAAAATAGCTTTTTGATAAGTCTTTAATTCTTTAAATAATCTTTTCATAGAACCGCCAAAGTCTTTGGCTGTTTCATTTTGAGGACCTCTATGCATTTTCTAACTCCTCCTTTGACAATTGTGATAAAGCGATTTCTTTATAGACTTCGCAAGTTTTTAATAATTCTTCATGAGTACCCATACCAACACATTCACCGTTTTCTAAAACAAGAATTTTATCTGCATTCATAATGGTACCAATTCTTTGAGCCACAATTAAGCTCGTCGCATCTTTCGTATAATTTTTTAATTCTTTTCTTAAAATCGCGTCTGTTTTATAATCGAGTGCAGAAAAAGAATCATCAAAAATATAAATTTCAGGATCTCTTGCAATAGCTCTTGCTATAGAAAGTCTTTGTTTTTGACCTCCGGAAACATTGGTTCCACCTTGAGCAATATGTGTTTCATAAGTATTATCCATTTTTGAAACAAATTCTTCTGCTTGAGCAACTTTGATAGCCTCTTTTATTTTTTCTTCGGTAATCTTTTCTTGACCATTTTCACCATAAGAAACATTTTCATTTATTGTACCGTTAAAAATAACTGCTTTTTGAGGAACATAACCAATCTTGTTACGAAGTGTTTCTTGTTTATAGTCTTTTACGTTTACACCATCTACTAAAACTTCACCGTCTGTCGCATCATAAAAACGCGGAACTAAATTAATAAGAGAACTTTTACCCGAACCGGTAGAACCGATAAAAGCAACGGTTTCACCTTGTTTTGCTGTAAAAGAAATATTTTTTAATAAATACTCTTCCGCATCAGGGTATTTAAAGGATACATTTTTAAATTCAACAGTACCTTTTTCTTTTTGATTATTTGTTAAGATCTTTCCATCATTAATTGATAAAGGTGTATCTAATACCTCATTAATACGTTTCGCAGAAACTTGAGCTCGAGGTAACATCATAAAGATCATAGCAAGCATTAGAAAGGCCATTATAATTTGCATAGCATAAGATGAGAAAACAACCATATCACCAAATAAAGTTAATTTATCTGCGAGCATCGCATTTTTAATAAGACTTGCTCCCACAAAATAAATAGAAAGAGTTAACATATACATAACTAAATACATCATAGGAGATAAAATAGACATGGTACGTTGATTGAATAACTGTGTTTTTGTTAATTCAGAGTTAATATCATTAAATTTGTCTTCTTGATATTTTTCTGCATTAAAAGCTCTAACGACACGAATACCTGTTAAATTTTCTCGAATAGAATTATTTACACGGTCCGTTAATTTTTGAACCACTTTGAATTTAGGCATAACAAGTAAAACAAGTAAACCAATCGTTAAAAGTAGTACTAAAACAGCAACAGCAGTAATAACACTCCATTCTAAAGATTTATTGACAATTTTTGAAATTGCCCAGATAGCTGTCACAGGTGCTTTAATTAAAAGTTGCAAGCCCATCGCAATTAACATTTCTATTTGCGTAATATCATTTGTTGTTCTTGTAATTAAACTACTTGTTTTAAATTGTTTAACTTCATGCATTCCCATGTCTTCTATTTTTCTAAAAAGTAAACTTCTTGTTTTCTTAGAAAAAGTAGCTGCTAAATAAGAAGCAAAATAACCAACAATAATGGATAAAATAAGACTACCAAACGTACAGAGTAACATATACCCACCATTTAAAAGAATATCTTTCATTTGGCTACCTTCGGTTTGAACAAGAATCGTTATTTGTGACATATAATCAGGGCTTTTTAAATCTAACCATACTTGTCCTAAAATTAAAATAAATGAGGCAAAAATTAAAAACCATTCTTTTTTACCAAAATTCTTTAATAATTTTAACATTTTTCTTTCCTTTCCTTTTTAAGGTCCTATTTACATTTTGATGAATCTAAAATTTTTATATTTTGTTGCATTTGATTTAAAACATTAAAAAAAGTTTCTAAATCATTTTCCGAAATATCTTTTTTTAATATTTCTTCAAAATCATGAAAACGATTTTTTTGTCTATCACATTTTTTCTTAACATCTTCATTTAAAATAATCCTTTTGGTTCTTGCATCTTTTAAAGCCGTTTCTCTTTTAATTAAACCTTTTTTTTCCATTGTCTTTAAAACCCCAGAAACAGTGGCTCTTCTTAAATTCAAAACGCTTTCTAAATCATTTTGATAAACTTCTTTATTTTCATTTTTCATTAAATGTCCCAGAATTTGCACTTGAGTAAGTGTCGGAGCTTCTTTTAAATATTCAGGTTTTTCTAAAAATAAATTTCGGATTATTAAATGATCTAACACTTTCATTTCATGTAATATACTTTTATTTTTCACAACAATTCACCTACTTTGTAAGTTGCCTTACCAAAACAGTTTATGCTCATTTAGCATATTTGTCAACACCCTTACAATTATTTTCATCAAGATTTCATAAAGAAAAAAGCCTAAAAGCTTTTTTAAGGGATTCTTTTTAAAACGCGGCTGTAATCTTTATTAAACGTACGTATCGATAAATTTTTTTCAATATCAAAGGTAACTTCATTAGAAGACCAATCAACATTAAGCAGTTTAAATAAACAAACGTGTCCTACTTTTAAATAAGGCTCTTTGTGGAAATATATGACCCCCTTTTCCTGTGAAATAATAAGGTTATCTGGTAAACAATGATAAGGAATCCGACCTTTAATACCCTCGTTGGTTAAAACATGTATGTAATTATCCCCAAGTTCTTTAATATAGCCTTGATAAAGTCTTTCGGGATGTCGTTGCATGTATTTTAAAAGAGTATATTCATCAGCTTCTTTTTCGGCAGCATCCGCGGATTGTTCCATAAAACTAGCATGCACGCATAATTCTTCCATTTGACCTTCTTTTATACATTTTACAGGATATTGATTTTCTAAAACCGTATGAATTTGATAATGGAGGAGTAAATCTGGAAATCTTCTGATCGGGCTCGTAAAATGGGCATAATAAGGTTCTTTTAAGGCGTAGTGTCCTTCATTATAAGAACTATATTTGGCTCTTTTCATGCTTTTTAAGATTAAACTTGATATATAATTATAATCTAAACTATCTTTATATTTATCTAAAATCATATGAAGTGTTAAATAAAGACTTTGACTTTTACAATCTGAAATAGGATATCCACTTTTAGCTAAAGTCTCAAAAAGTTCATCGATTTTATACTCATCAGGTTTTTCATGAATACGATAAGGTGTTGGCATGCCAAGAAAAGTAGAATATTTAGCCATACATACATTAGCTAAAATCATAAATTCCTCGATGATGCCCATTGCTTCATTATTTTTTTGACGGTTAAAATCAATTATTTTTTTATTTTCATCAAAAGTATAGGAAATATCCCCTGATAAAAATGGTAAAGCATCTCGTTTTTCTTTTAATATTTTAGAAAGTTCATACATCGTTTTTAATGTATTTTCATAGTCCTCATAGCCTGTTACTTTTTCGCCATTTAAAACCTTCTCCACATCGGTATAATTCATTTTTTTCTTTGAATTAATAACAGTTGGAAGAACATGATAGTTTAAAATCTTTCCTTTAGAATTTAGTTTGATAAAACAAGTGAGTGCCAAACGATCTTCCTTTTCATTTAAAGAACAAATACCATTTGAAAGAATATGTGGAAACATAGGAATAACAGAATTTACCATATATAAAGAGGTACTTCTTGCCGCAGCTTCCCTCCAAAGAGCACTTCCTGGTTTTATATAATGACTAACATCTGCAATAGAAACTGTCAGTTCATAATCACCATTCGAAAGTTTTTTTAGGCCTACCGCGTCATCCATATCTTTTGTGTAAATGCCGTCAATGGTGAAAATTTCTTCTTTCCTTAAATCAACACGACCGACAAGATCGCTTGGAGTTACTTTGGTTGGTAGCTCTTTGGCCTCTGTAAGAGCTTCTTTTGAATGTGAAAGCTTAAACCCATGATTAGAGGCAATAATATTTAATGCAAGATCAGGATCATCTTTATGGCCTATTTTTTCGATCATATTAGCTTCATAAAAAGAATCATATTTTTCATTCGTTAAAGAAACGAGTACAATATCTCCAACAACAAGATGTTTCATATCTTTATAAGATATCCTTACTTGAAGATGATCATCTCCTAAAATACGTAGAGGTTTAAGTTTTTTTAAACCGTCTTCTAAGATAACCTCACAATGAATGTTCGAAATCTTACGTTTTAATATCTTTTTTACCTGTCGTCTTTTTTCATCTAAAACAACAATATCTCCCACCATAGCGCCATTTAAATTTTTAGATTCAATAGGAATCAGTACATTCTTATCATTTTTAAAACAAGCCTTTTTTTCTATTTTCTTATACATCATTTGTTCTAATGAGACAACTTTATAATGTTTAGGAAACAATTTATAAACGCCATCATCATTATAAATGAGCCCTTCAAGTTGCATTTTCATTAAAACATTTTCTAAATATAATTTATCATTTTTACTGTAACATCCAAAATAATTATTTAATTTTTTAATTCTTAATTGACAGTGTGATAACACTTTTATAATTTTTCCATCTATGTTTTTCTTTTCCATTTTTCTTCCTCCCACATAAAAAAGCACTCATTTTATGAGTACTTTAGGACAAGTAAAAAGAAGACAATACTTCCACAAATTCAAAAATAGATAAGATTTTTAGAAGTTTTGTCTGTCTCATACTCTCACATCCAACGTAATAATAATATCATAATTTTTTTGTTTTGAAAACTAGTTCAAAGTGAAAAGATAAAATTTAGCATAAAAAAACTAACACTCTTTGTTAGCTTCATTTTTTAATTGGTGCTCGCACCCGGACTTGAACCGGGACTTCTTTTAAGGAAAACAGATTTTGAGTCTGTCGTGTCTACCAATTTCACCATGCGAGCAAATACAAGAAAAGTATATCAAACTTTTTTTGTAATTACTAGTCCTTTTAAAACAAAATCAAACTAAAGTCTCTTCTTTATAAATAGACGTGAAAAGTTCAGTTTCCTCTTTTGGTTCTTCTTTTTCTTCTAATTTAGGTAAATCTTCTAAAGAAGCCATTCCAAAATAATCTAAAAATTCATGAGTTGTTTTATATAAATTAGGACGCCCTGGCATCGTACTTTTACCAGCTTCTTTAATAAGTCCCTTAGCTAATAATTTTCTTATTGTATAATCAGAAGAAAGCCCTCTTAATTCATCAATCTCTATTCGGGTAATCGGTTCGTTGTAAGCAATAATAGCCAATACTTCTAAAGCTTGAGGACTTAACTCTCTATTTTCTGGAACTGTAAAAAGGCGTTGATAATATATTTTATGTTCTTCTTTTGTTGTCAGTTTAAAAGCATTACCTAAAAAACGAATTCTTAAACCACGATTTTTTTCTTCATAGTGATTTTTCAAACGTAGCAAAAGTTCTTTAGCTTCATTTTTGTCAATTTCCATAATTTTACAAATTGACTCCAAAGTAATACCTTCGTTACCTTGAACAAATAAAATACCTTCTAAAATACCTTCTTTTTCCATGTTAAATCATCTCCACTTCAATAGAATCAAAATTACTTGTTTGCCTTATAACAACTTCATTTTTCTTTGTCATTTCTAGTATAGCCAAAAAAGTAGCAATCACGTAATCCTTAGAAAAATTATCAAAAAATTCTTCAAAAAGCATTTTTTTTCTTATTAATAAAACTTGTCTTATGCGACTCATTTGTTTTTGAACACTTATTTCTTTTCTTGTAATTTTTGTTTCGACAGGTTCTTTGTAATGTTGTCTTTTTTGAACATTTAATAAAGCATTTTTTAAATCATCAAGTGTCAACCCCTCATTAATAAGTTCAGGTTTTACTTGATAGTCTTGAGCATTTTCAGGACATTTTGTAAAAACTTCTTTTCGCTTGTCTTCTAAACTCTGCAATTTAGAAATAACTTTTTTATACTTTTCATATTCTATAATTTTCTTTTTTAAATCCTCTTCGCTGGTGATATTAAACTCATCTTCCGTCTCTTCTTCTGGCATTGTTTTACCAATAAGCATTTTGCTTTTCAAGTGAAGTAAAGAAGACGCCATTAAAAGAAAATCACTACCAATATCAATATTTAACACTTTCAAAGAGTTTATATAATTTAAATAGTTTTCTATAATAGAACTCATATTGATCTCATAAATATCTAATTTTGTTTCTTTTACAAAATGCAAAAGTAAATCCATCGGTCCATCAAAATTTTCTAGATGAATTTCATAGTTCATGCTTACCATCCCTACGTAATTGTATCAAAAAAAAGGTCAAAGAAAAAGGCATAAATGCCTTATTCACAGGTAAATCCACTTGTTTCTAGTTCGAAAGCCACGATTTTGGCTTCTGTATCCAAAGGATAATAATATTTATCTGTGAAAGTGCTTGTATAAGTGGCACTTAAAACAGTTGTCAAATCAATAGTTGTTTTAAATGTAAAACCAGTGCTTATAGGAATAAGGCTTGCCTTAACACCTCCAAGTAAGTTATAACTTGAAGCATACGTTTCATAACGTCCAAGCATTTGTTCATAATCATTATTCGTTGAATCATAAGAATAATTCGTTTCCAAAGCTTTTAATAAGTTTTTCTCGTCGTCGCTAAAACTATACATAATTTTTAATGTTTTATTTTGACAAGTAAGAGTTGGTACGTCGCCTGCTTTATTTAAAGAAACACTAGGATAATCTGTTGTAGCTTTTTCCACAAAAGAAATTTTATTTAACGTTTTAACGGTGATATCAAAGCTAAAGTTTCTTGATTTGTTAATCGTTACGCCATCAAATTTAATTCTTTGTAAAAGCGTCTTATCAGCATCGAATAATTCAATAAAATAATTATGTTTCTTAAAGTAATCGACATCACCACCATTATTTGTTACTTTAAAAGTCAATTTATTATTAAGAATTTTAAAATCACTAAGGGTAAATTGATTTTCTATAATTTCTAAATTATCCTCATAGTTATAAAGAGTATCTTCTTTGGTAATGCCACCATTATTATCTTTAGAGGTATTATCTGGTTTTTTAACAGGAGTATCTGTAATCTGATTATTTTGATAATTTTTAACATAATCTGCCATATAAGGTAATAAAATAATACATACGATTAAAAAGCCCACCCATATAATAGCCACAAAAGGTCCATTTTCTTTCGTTTCTAAACTTCCTATTGTTGTTGCATTTAACGGAGTTGGATCAATAATAATAGGTTCTTTCTTTTTTCTTTTAGCCATAATCAATCATCCTATCTACTTATTTATTATAACAGAAAAACGGCCAATTAAAAAGTACTTTAATTTTGAATGTTAAATGATTATTTTTATCTTAATTATCTTTCTTTATAGAATGATAATATTTTGAAATCCTCACTAATTTTTCCTCTGACGATTCTTTTAAATTAAAATCACTAGGATAAAAGCCTAAATGGCCATTTAATATTTCCATAATAGGATTTATATGCTCTAATTGCAATCCTTTATATAGATCTAAAAATACTTGATGACTTTGTAACTCTTCACCAATCAAATCATCATCTATAATAACATACGCTTCTACTTCATGCTCATCCAAATATTTTTTAATTTCCAAAGTTCGGTTATATTCAACACAAGGAGTTAGATCATATATTTCAATACCAAACTCGTTTAAAGGTTTCACATACTTCCTATAAAAATTAGAAGTAACGTAAGAAGAATTATTATTTCTTTGTAAACTATATTTGTTTGATGAAGTTACGACGATCTTAGCGTCTGTTCTCATTATGATTTGTCTTAATATTTTAGCATTTTCTAAAGATACGCCTTCAAATTCGTACCAGTTATTAATGACACCATCAAAGTCTAAAAAAAATAACTTTCATTCTTTCACCTCCAAATTTCTTTCTAATATTATATCAATTTATTATTTTTTAAGGGGAATAAGTTCTTATTTGATAGCCCTTTTTATCTAATATAATTTCAATACTACCATCTAAATCCGTTCTATAAATCTTACAGTTACTTAATACATTTAAAGTACTATCTTTCGGGTGACCATAACGATTGTTTTTTCCAGCACTTATGATACTATATTTAGGATTTATAGATTCTATAAATTCCTTACTACTACTTGTATCAGATCCATGATGGCCCACTTTAAGAAAATCAATATAACTTAGTTGATAACTTTTCAAAATGTCCTTTTCTCTTTTTAAAGAGGCATCCCCCATAAACAAAAATTTATAATGAGCATAGTTTAAATAGATAACACTACTATTGTCATTTTCGTTATCATAAGTATTGGTGTTTAAAAACTGTAAAGTTGTGGTGGGTACATCAATTTTTAAAGGACATGTATCAAACTTCACGTTCTTTTCTTTCAGTTTTTTTAGTATTTCTTTTTCTAAATCATTATAATTTCCACAGTTAAAAAAGACTTTTTTAACTTTAATATAATCTAGTAAAGAAAGTGGCTCGCCAACATGATCATAATCTCCGTGTGGAGACTAGCGTTTATGCATATGAATTTTAGCAAAGAAAAAAACCATCATATTGATAGTCCATTTTCTTTTGATTTAATATGATTTAAAGCATATTCTAAAATAGTATCAACTCCTGCTATATAGTCTTCTTTACTTTGTTCCACGTATATATCAGGTTTAAAGAATACCGGAGTAATAAGTTCGTTTGTAACTTCAGAAGAATACTCTTCTTTTGTTGAAGCACTCCATCCAAAATTTGGTGCTAAAAAAGATTCAGAAGATGAAAACCAATGATTCTTATACTCTAGCCAATTAGAATTTCCATAGCAATTCAATGGAGTTGAAATTCCTGTTCCGATAGTAGTTGCACCTAAGTTTATTAAGTTTAATAAAGCATATCTTCCACCCGAAAACACTCTATAATCTGTTAAACAAATTAATCTTTTATTAGATTTTTTTAAAAATTCCATTAGAGGTTTATTATTCGCTGAATTTCCACCAGTATTACCTCTAATATCAACAATTATTTCATCAATTTCTGATAAATCTAATTTGTTTAAGTCATTTATCATACCTTCAATATTTTCCTTAAATCTGTTTTGAACAGAAGAGTGAGTAATTATTAATTTGTTATCATTTATACAATATGTACCTGGTTTTCCGTATCTGTATTCTAATTGATTGAACATTTCATTTTCTGAATAATTTTCTTCTTTTTTAAATTCTCTAGTTATCATATTATCATTAGTAGTTATGAAATTCATAGTTAAAGTGGCAGTATTTCTTAATAAAGGAATGCCAAATAATTTTTTCTTGTTAAATAAGGCATTTTCAGTTTCATATTTTTTCTTTCCCTCAGTACCATAAGTAATTACATTATCTAATTCCTCTATTATTATATTAATATCAATTCCGTTAATTGAAATCAAAGATGCACCTTTTAAATTATCTGGATAATTAACAAGTACTTCATTATCAAATATTTTAAAATTCATTGGTATTCTTTGAATATCGCTATATTGAGTATGAGCATCAAGAATTCCGCTTAATTTTTTTATGATAACGTTCATTAAATAATTAAAAGAATAATCATCAACTATATCTTGATTAAAAACAATATTATTATAAATATTATTTAATTCTTCTTCACTTATTTCATGCCATGGATTAACATGTTTATCTTTGTAATGATTTATAAATACATCATACATTTCTTTATATTTTGGACTTATCATCAACATCACATCCTATACTTATTATATCATGCTTTCTCTCCTTTTCCAATTCTTTTAAGCTCATATTGGGTATTGATAATTTTTTGTAGATTTTTATTGAAAGTGCACAATTAATGTGCAATAAGTTTAAGAAACATATATAATATCTTCTTAAGCAA